>CAZWFM010000221.1:0-4177 GCA_964633185.1 uncultured Bacteroidales bacterium
AAGCTTCAACGGAATGGATTGCTTTGTTTCATGATCCTTTGGAAATAAGGGAAGGCGCTGTGTGGCAGTTTTCTGTGTCTTATGACTTTGATCCTTCAGGAAAGAACAATTGGGCGGTGATACTTTCGGAAAATTCCCTGCCGGGAAAAGAACTGACAAATGCTTTTGTTTTTGGAGTAAATTATACGGGCAACAGCGATCAACTTCAGTTATGGAATGTAATTGATGGAGTCGCGGTGAGTATATTGAACACCGGATTTAACTGGGAAGAAAACATTGAAAACGGGGAAGCAGTAAAAATCAGGCTCAGTTTGTCGAATGCGGGAGTATTCAAAGCTGAAATAGAAACTTTGGAGAACACTTTACATACAATAGGATCGACTCAGGTTGAAGCATTTGAGACAGCAAAGATTTTTGCTGTGTATTATAAATATACATCAACATACGATTGTGGTCTAACGTTTGATGAATTGAAAATGAATGGGGTTTTTTCAGATGAAACCACTTTGCCATTTGTTGAAAACATTTCGGTTGTGAGTCCGCATGAAGTAGACATCATTTTTTCTGAAGTCATACAGATAAACGATAATCATGAATTCTGTGCAGATGGAGCGGGTTGTTATAGTACCGAATATTTTGTGGGTAGATCTTTTCCGATCCATCTGCCGGGCAGGTTGGTTCCGGGCAATCGTTACCAGCTGTTCATGCCCGAAATGAAAGACATGTATAACAACAGCATGAAAGATGAGGAGCGCAGTCAGGAATTTTATTATGCCAAAGCATATGATCTTATAATCAATGAAATTCTTGCCGATCCTTCACCCCCGGTATTATTGCCAGAAACAGAATTTCTGGAATTGTTCAACAGGTCGGAAGAAGACATTGCTATAGGAGGGTGGCATATAACAGTGAATAACAAGCTAGCAGAACTTTCTTCTAAAATTATTCCTTCCCACGTGTATGCTGTTTTGTATGATGCAGGTAAAGAAGCATTCGATACGTCTGTTTGTGCAATTCCCTGCTATGATTTTCCGGTCTTAAGCAATGTCGGATCAAAAATTATACTGCAGGACAGATCGGGCCGGCTAATTCATGCAATTGAATACAAAGCAAACTGGTTTGAAAGCTCTTCGAAAAAGGAAGGAGGGTGGTCTTTGGAAATGATCAATCCGGAAGATCCTTGTGCTACTTATAGCAACTGGAAGGAATCTTTGGATTACAGGGGAGGAACTCCCGGGAAGAAAAACTCAGTTTTTCAATCCTGCACGAAAAACGCTTATCCTGAGGTATGGCGTGCTGCAGTCACTGAATCAGGATCAGTGATGCTCTATTTTTCAGAACCTCTGGATAGTTTGAATAGCATATCAACACAATTTTTCACTGTTGATCAAGGGATAGGAAATCCTGATTCGATAGTTCCTGCATGGCCGGTTCTTGCAAGAATGGAATTGATATTTGATCAAAAGTTAGAGAGCAATTGTATATATGAAATAACCCTTACTGCTGATCTGTGCGATTGTTCCGGTGTAACCTTAGATCATAACAGGGATATTCGATTTACAGCACCAAAGAAAGCAGACAGTGCGGATATTGTGATCAACGAAATCATGTTTGATCCCGAATATGGATATACTGAGTACATTGAATTGTATAATTGTTCAGACAAAACAATTGATATAAGGAATTATAGTATAATAATCGGAAATGTGGATGGGGATACGCTTTGTATGACAGATGAATTTTTTCCTGTTGAGGCGTATAGTTATGTGATTGTTGCAGGGAATTATTCGGGCATTGATAACAGCGAACCGTTTTCCAGGGCAGAACGCCTGGTATATATGGAGGATATGCCATTTTTACCGAATGAAGGTTCAAAAATTCATCTACTCACTGCCGAAAACAGAATTTGTGATATCGTATATTATTCTGCTGATTTTCACCATAAACTTTTATCCGATACCAGGGGCATAGCACTGGAAAGGATTTCTTCAGTGAGATCAGGTCTCGATCCCACGAATTGGCAATCCGCTTCATCGTCGTCGGGATACCAGACTCCGGCTGCTCCAAACTCTCAGAGTCAGCAGGATGATTATGACTGCAAAATTGAAATATCTCCTGAAAGTATTACCCCCAACGGTGATGGTCTGGATGATGAATTGTTGATTCATTATACCATGGATGGTTCAGGATATATGGCAAGGATCATGGTATTTGACAAAAAAGGAAGGAAGATAAACACTTTGGCGAATGGAGAAATACTTGGTACGGATGGATATTATTATTATAACGGGAAAGACTCTTATGGATCGGATTTACGAACCGGATATTATATTTTACTTTTTGATGCATACAACGACAAAGGTGATCGCATAACTGAAAAGAAAAGTTTTGTAGTTGTTGGAGCCAGGAAATAATAAAAAGCCCCACACAAAGCAGGGCTGGAAATTATTTTGTAAGCAGAGCTTAACGTTTATAAGCTATTCACGTGTTTTGAAAGTTGCGATTTCAGATTGGCAGCTTTGTTCTTATGAACAATGTGTTTTTTGGACAGCTTATCAATCATGGCAGTTACTTTAGGTAACATCTTTTCAGCATCTCCTTTTTTAGAAGTATTCTTTAATTCCTTGATTGCATTTCTTGTTGATTTGGCATAGTATTTATTATGCTCCTTTTTCTGCTCAGACTGCCTTGTTCTTTTTACTGCCGATTGATGATTTGCCATTATTCTCTGTTCTTAATAATCCGTTTTTAAATGAGCCGACAAAATTAGTTAAAAAATTGAATCCAAAAAATATTGGATTGAAATAATTCATCAGACTTCATAAATGGACGGTGTAGGTATTCGTTTGAAGACCAAAGCAGTACGACTCGGAAGATAGATCTTTAACAGGTTTGGACCGGTTCTTCCTCCAATTCGCTGGGGATAATAGGTTATGGAATCATCAACATTGCCAAATCCGCCAAAAATCCTATTGTCAGTATTTAAGATTATTTTATATTTTCCGGTGGGTACTTTTATTCCGTAATCAGTGAAAGAATGACTGGGATTGAAATTAAAAACAAACAAAAGCTTACCACGTTCAAAAGCTAAGACCTTATCTCCCTGATTTTCAAGAAACAGATTGCACCAGGGCTGTGACAAAAAGTTGTATTCAGAATGGAGCGATAACATGTGATAATCAAAATCGCCAAGAAAGTGATATTTCAATTCCGGATTATCAGCAAGACTCCATTGTCTGCGTGCGTATTTGAACGACCAGTTATTGCCTTCGCGTGGAAAATCAATCCATTCGGGATGGCCGAATTCATTGCCCATAAAATTCAGATAGCCGCCTCCTGAAGTAGCAAAAGTGATTAACCTGATCATCTTGTGCAAAGCCATGCCGCGATCGATAATAAGGTTTTGAGATCCCTTGTTCATATACCAGTACATCTCTTTATCCAGAAGACGGAAAATAATGGTTTTGTCTCCTACCAGAGCCTGATCATGTGATTCGGCATAGGCAATTGTCTTTTCAAATGCCCGTCTGCTGGTAAGTTCATGGAAAAGTTCACTCACATTCCAGTCTTCATCAGCTCTTTCTTTAATAATTTTAATCCAGTAGTCGGGGATACCCATGGCCAGACGAAAATCGAAACCTATGCCTCCCTTCTCAAAAGGTTCTGCCAAGCCCGGCATGCCGCTCATTTCCTCAGCTATGGTTATTGCTGCCGGTTTTGCCTCATGAATAAGTTCATTGGCAAGAGTAAGGTAGATTATTGCATCTCCGTCCTGTCCTCCGTCGTAGTAATAATCATAACTTGTAAAACCGCGTTCCAGGCCGTGATCATAATACAACATACTGGTAACGCCATCGAAACGAAAACCGTCAAACTGATATTCTTCAAGCCAGAACCGGCAATTTGAAAGCAGGAAATGCAGCACATGGTCTTTCCCATAATCAAAACAAAGTGAATCCCATGCGATATGTTCCCTTCGGGGACCGTTATTAAAATAAAGACTGGGGTTTCCATCAAAACGACCAAGTCCTTCAATCTCATTTTTTACTGCATGGGAATGTACAAGATCCATGATCACTGCTATGCCATGGTTGTGAATAGCATCAATTAATTCTTTCAATTCATCCGGAGTTCCAAATCTGGAAGATGCAGCAAAAAAGTTGGAAACATGGTATCC
>CAZWFM010000222.1:0-4170 GCA_964633185.1 uncultured Bacteroidales bacterium
GGAAAGGGTTGGAGGAGTTGATTTCGTTATTGAGCAATTTCACAGAAGATGAAAAGGTAAAGAATTTTCTGGAAGCTTACAAAAAGCTCGATGTGGTATATAGAGAAGCCGGAGATAGCATGACAAAAAAGCAGTTGAATTCTATTACTTCCATCATCGAGACCATCAGGGAAAGCATGATTGCATAAAAAACATTGATACACTGTTTTTGGGGCTGTCTCAAAAGGTAAGCATTTAAAGATGGTCACGAAGTCTCAAAGACTCAAAGAATTCACAAAACTCTGTTTTTCAATTATATATAACTTTGTGAGTACTTGGTGATTTAGTGTCTTGGTGGCGAATTTCAAATGTTAAGACAATCCCTGTTTATATTGTTCAATCTCTGGCAATGAATGAATCGGTATTAGAGGCTTTGATGCGTTTGTTTGCCATGGTGGCAAATGTAAATGAAGAAGGTTTTGCGCGCAATGAACGCGATGTTGTATCTGAATATCTGCAACGTCAGTTCAGTAATGAACTGGTCGATAAATACCTGATTTTTTTTGATGCCTGCGTTCAGGAATACCATCAGGAGCAAAAATCTCAACTGGAATTAGAACTGGACAGGGTTGGAAACCATCATTCGAGTGTTATTGAGACGCTTTGTGAAAAGTTAAATACTGAACTGGAGCAACCACAGAAAATACTCGTGTTGCTGTATCTGCTTGATTTCATTCATAGTGATGAAGTGCTTTCAAAACAGGAACTGGAGTTTGTCAGTATTGTCGCTAAGAACCTGAAGATTCCTGAAGAAGAGTTCAGGGACGCTTCTTCCTTCAGCTTCGATGAAACGGAGAAGATAAAGGGTGTTGCCAATTTACTGTTTATCGATAATGGCGATGCTCCAAAGAACAAAAAGATCAAACACATACATATTGAGAAGATCGAGGGAAGGATCAAAGTGTTACATATCAACAGTGCGAATACCTATGTGCTTCGTTACAATGGTTCCATGGATCTCTTGCTGAATGGTCACAGCATTCGCCCTAACCGAACTTATATCTGGGCGCTGGGTTCGGTTGTTAAAAATCCTCATTTTGGTTCCATTTATTATACCTGGATTGCCGGGCGGTTTATTCAGGCTACGGCGAAATCCAGTTTCGTTTTTGAAGCCAGAGATATTGAATATATATACGGAGGCGGTCCGAACGGCTTTAAATCATTCAGTCTGAATGAGGAATCGGGAAGGCTCATTGGTATTATCGGTGGTAGCGGAAGCGGCAAATCAACACTTTTGAAACTATTAAGCGGAATACTCAAACCTAAGCGTGGGTCCATTCTGATCAATGGCTTTGATATCCATAAAAAACACAAAGAATTGGAGGGCGTAATCGGATATGTTCCACAGGATGATTTCCTGATCAAGGAACTCACAGTATTTGAAAACCTTATGTACAATGCCCGTTTATCATTCAGTCATTATTCCGGTAAAATGATCCGCCAGGTAGTTGATGAGGCACTGCTGAATTTCGACCTGGTTGAGGCAAGGGACCTTCAGGTAGGCGACGCTTTCAATACATACCTGAGCGGAGGTCAGCGCAAACGTTTGAATATAGCCCTTGAGTTGATACGGGAACCGTCAATACTGTTCGTTGATGAGCCTACTTCCGGATTATCATCGGCCGATTCGGAGAAAGTAATGAATTTGCTGAAACGACAAACGTTCAAAGGGAAGCTTGTTTTTGCCAACATTCATCAACCTTCATCTGAAATATTCAGACTGCTCGATAAACTCCTGGTAGTTGACCAGGGTGGAAGGGTAATCTATTATGGAAACCCACTCGATGCCATAGGTTATTTTAAAAGAATAAGCCATTATGTGGATGCCGAAGAGAGTGAATGTCTGACGTGTGGAAATATTGATGCCGATCAGATACTCCGGAATATTGAAGCTCGTGTAGTGGATGTCAACGGGCGTCTTACTAGGAAAAGAAGAATTTCACCGGAGGAATGGCATTCCTTTTATGCAAAGAAAATAGAGCCGAATATTCGTAAGATCCGTCGTTCGTACACGAAAATGATCCCAAAAAGCTTATACCGTATACCAGGCAGATGGGAGCAGATAAAAATCTTTTTCAGTCGCGATATATGGGCCAAATTTAAAAAACAGCAATACCTTGTTATAACATTGCTTGAAGCTCCCGTGCTTGCTTTGCTTCTTTCTTTTTACACCCGCAGTTCAAAAGATATGTCGGGATTGATCACCAAGTATACTTTCGGGATGAACGAAAATATTCCGGCTTATTTGTTTATGGCGGTAGTAGTTGCTTTATTTCTTGGTCTGGTGATCAGCGCCGAAGAAATTTTTCGTGACAGGAAACTGTTGGAGAGGGAGCGGTTTCTTAATCTCAGCCGGTTTAGTTATCTCACATCAAAAATTTCCATTTTGTTTCTGATTTCGGCCATACAGATGTTGCTTTTTGTAATTATCGGCAATACGATGCTGGAAATTAAAAGTATGACATGGAGGTATTTTCTGATACTTTTTTCTGCTTCCTGCTGGGGCAATCTGATTGGCTTAAATATTTCTTCAGGATTTAAATCGGTGATCACGATTTATATCCTGGTGCCTTTGATCCTTATTCCCCAACTGCTCTTCAGCGG
Organism: uncultured Bacteroidales bacterium; assembly: GCA_964633185.1. Lineage (GTDB taxonomy): Bacteria > Bacteroidota > Bacteroidia > Bacteroidales > UBA10428 > UBA10428. Next base: position 2,644 of record CAZWFM010000222.1, read on the forward strand.
TGTGGTAGTCGATTTTCACAACCTGAACAAAGCCATATACAGTGCAAAGACTGTTCCGGTCGTAGGTGATTTGATGACATCGCGTTGGGCATATGAAGCATTGATGGTAACCCAGTTTAAAGATAATCCGTTTCAGGATAAAGTGTTTGATACGGAGCTACAAAAAAGCCAGTCGATGTTTAAAAAGGCATTTGTTATACCGAAACTTCAATCGGTACTAAAAGAGTGGGATGATGACAGTAAAAAGAAATACGATGATATTGCCAGGAATGATGAATTCAAGCTTATTTTGAACGAAACAAAAAAAATCGGAGAAGATCTGCATGTGAATACAAGCAGCCTTTTGTCGGAATTGAGAGAGGGCGCATATTCAGATTCAATTGTGGCTGAATTGATGGCTTTTCTTGATCAGGCATGGAATAAATACCATGATGAATACCTGAATGCTGTAAAGGAGAATGAAAAGATTTTTGCTTCTATGGAATTGTTTTTGTCAGGTAATGAAGATCTTGCTGCGATGAAAAACAAATATACCAACAAACAACTATCGAAAATTGTAAGGAATGAAGATGAGTTGGTAGAGTATGTGATCTATAACAATGAAATTGTACGATTGCGTGATCCTGTCTATACCTTGCCCTGGCTCAACAACGGCAGGGCACATTTTTATGCCCCGTATAAGAAAATTCTGGGGATTTATATAGATACTTTCTGGTTTAACCTGCTTGTGATCTGGCTTACTGCCGGCATTTGGTTTGGTATTCTATACTACGATCTGTTACGGAAACTCATTACCTATTTCGAGAACATTCAACTGCAGAGATTTAACCGAAGAATTCTGCGGATTTTAAAGCAGCAGAATGAGAATCGATAGAAGACTTGTAAATGTCTTTCATGGCGAAAGTTCCTCATTTGCGTTTCGTGGATTGAAAAGGCTATGAATAATGTGGGCAGACGAAACACTTTCCAATTGCGTATTCCAAACCCCGGGTTTACACCCAGGGCTATTGATACCTGCCTGATCGGCAGGCAGGTTGCACTCCTCCGGAGTTATGAATAGAAACAGCTATGGGATTTTGCCTTACACCTCCGCCTGATTTCCAAAGGGGAATTTCATTCTAAGGGGAAAAGGTAGAAGGGCAAAAGTCTGAAGGACTTCAATAATAGTAGCCATGGGCATCGCCCATGGTACGGAATACATCACCAATGTGCACCATCTGCAAAGTATATTCAGCGATATCACATTGTATGGTGCGAATAGTAAAGCTTAAGCCATTGATCATTCCCTTTCTGAAAAAGAAACCGGTGAATCATGTTAGTCTGGAGATGTGCCTGCTGAAGGCCGGTAGATTTTTAGAATCAAGCACTGATTTTTTACCAGGCATTACGGGGATATTCCTGTACGGACAGAAATGGATACATAAAACCGGGTATATTCTCTTGATCCGGCATGTACTATAAATTAACTATCGTAAAGTTTACCTGGACAAAGGAATTAAGTAACCACAGGTTACATTAACTCCTCTG
>CAZWFM010000223.1:0-4091 GCA_964633185.1 uncultured Bacteroidales bacterium
ACAAAGTTCAGATCAATGGAACGTACGGCCCCAAGCTGAGAATAACAGCCTATGGTAGCAGTTTCCAGATTCCCCAGTGAAGAATAGAAACTACCTTCCGTTTCAGAGGCAATTGGCGGAGTGTCAAAAAAACTATCGCTGCAACTCTGGAAAAACAAGAAGGTTATAAAAATGCTTATAAAAATTACTTTGTATTTCATTGCAAAATCAGTTTAATCGTGATTAAAATATGACATTAAATCCGAAAATGAACACGCGTGGCCGTGGGTAAGTAGAAACATCGATCCCATTGGTCAGCGGATCATCTCTGTCAGTATAAACCTCAGGATCCAGTCCGGGATACTTGGTTATAGTAAGCAGATCCCTTGCTCCAACGTATGCCCTGAATTTCTCAATCCCGACTTTTTCTGTCCATTCTCTTGGCAGCGTATAACCAACCTGGATATTTTTCAGACGCAGGTAACCGGCATCTTCAACATAAAAATCAGATAGCCTGACATTTTCATTCTCATCGTAAGGGTTAAGCCTGTACAATGTGGCATCCTGGTTATCGTCCGACCATGCATTCAATGCATCAGTACACCAGTTATACCGGCCATTTGTATTGTACATCCATACCTTGTTTACCAGGAAGTTCTGGTGACCGAAGGCCCCTTGCCAGAACATGGAGAAATCAATTCCTTTCCATTCCAGATCGTAAGAAAAGCCAATCAGATATTTCGGATTCGGATTTCCCAGAATAGTCCGGTCATCGGTGGTAATATTTCCGTCCCCATCGACATCCACAAAACGGATATCCCCCGGTTGAGCCCTTGGTTGTGCATATTGAGTAATCCCTTCATCATCCACATAAGTAGGTTGATTCACAACAATGTATCTTCCCCTGGAATCCAGCACCAGGTCACCGTTTGCATCTCTCTGACAGTCGTCGTAGCCAAACAGACCATCGGTTTGGTATCCGTACAGCGATCCCATCGGATACCCTTCGGCCGTGAAGAGCATGCTGGTAAACGTATAAGCAGAACCGGTATACAAAGTATCACCTCCTATATCCCCTACCTCGTTTTCAACATACGTGAAATTAAAATCAAAATTATGTTTCACATCTCCGGTATTGCCTTTGAATCCGGCTGTAATTTCAAATCCTTTGTTGGTAACATTTCCAAGGTTTCCGACATATACCGACGGACCTCCCTCGTTGCCCGGGGATTGTTGGTATGTTCCGGCCATATCCGGAGTAGGAACTTCAATGATCATACCGATATTTTTCTTACTGAAGTAATCTCCGCTCAAGGAGATCCTGTTGTTCCAGAAAGATAGATCAAGCCCGATATTATAATCTTCCATTTCTTCCCAGTGGATCGCGTAGTTCACTATTCCCACTGGTGCTGTACCTGTCTCAAATGCCGTGTTGTTATTGGTGATAGGATAACTATACACATTCTCAGCCGAGACTCGTGCATAATATACATAAGGATCAAAGTTTGAATTTCCAATTCTTCCCCATCCTGCACGGAGCTTACCAAAGCTTAACACATCCTGGTTTTTCATGAAACCTTCTTCGGAGAATTTCCATCCCACGGATACGGATGGAAAAAATCCAACCCTTTGATCAGGGCCGAATTTTGAATTCTGGTCCCGTCTCAGATTTGTAGTTAACAAATATCTCCCTTTATAGTCAAGATTGATCCTTCCAAAATAAGCATCGGTAGCAACTTCCTGGTCATTATCGTAACTGGTTAAGATAAACTCTCCTGCATCCAGTGATGCACCGAAATATTGCATTTCGCGTTGTTCACCCATCAGATCATACCGGGTACCCGTAACTCCTTCATTCAGGTAGTAGGTTGCTTCGTACCCGCCCATCAATTTCACATTCAAACCTCCAACCGAGAAATCATACGTAAGAGTATGCTGCCAGGACCAGCCCCAGTTCCTGTGATGATCACGCTTGATAAAGGGATCGTCGTTGTTGTTGCTGGAACTGTAGAAATAGGCTTTGGTAAATTCCCGGCTGTGACCAAAATCGATATTCCCGCCAAGGATGGTTTTATACGTCAGCCCTTTGATAATATCGGCTGACAGACTGATATCGCCCATCGCCCTGTATTCGGGAACATCCCTGTCGGTCACATCTATGATAACAAACGGATTATCGATATTTGAAAAGGGTGAGGTATTCCAGTTGCCGGCAGTATCATAGGGAGTGATCATCGGATGCATCTGGTATGCCTGCACAACCGGAGATTCATAGGCATGGTTGTACTGCCAGGTCTGGAATCCTGAATAATTCTCGTTGGATAAGGTAAGGTTCTGTCCGACTGAAAATATTTTACTCAACCTGTGATTGGAATTCACCCTCAGGGTAAGACGGTTGTATTTTGAATTCGGGATTACACCATCCTGGAAATAATACGATGTACTGAACCTGTATGTGGAAGATTCACTCCCTCCCGAAACGGCAAAATTAATATTATGTATGGGAGCATTGCGGAAAACCTCATCCTGCCAGTTAACATTTGGTAAATACTGAGCAGTATCTTCCGGCCATGGCACAACATCCTCCAATTGATTGTAGGTTTCAATAAACTGGGCCGTATTCATCATGTCTATTCTTTCATGAGGATTCTGAAATCCATAATAGTAATCAAGTTCTGCCTTGATTTTCCCCTCCTGACCTTTCTTGGTAGTGATCAGGACAACCCCGTTACCGCCCGATGCCCCGTAAATAGCCTGGGAAGAAGCATCTTTCAGTACCTCAACAGACTGAATGTCATTCGGGTTTAAAGCGCTCATAGCATACAAAGATGAAGGTACCCCGTCTACAATAATTACCGGATCTCCTCCGTTGATTGAGCTGATACCCCTGATACGGATGATCATATCCGATCCGGGAGCTCCGGTCTGAGAAGAAACCTGCACCCCGGCAGCCCGACCCTGCAAAGCCTGGTCAACTCCGGCAACAGGCACCTCTGTAAGTTTATCACCTGATACGGAAGCAATGGCACCGGTAAGGTCGCTTTTCTTCTGCACACCGTATCCTGTTACAACTACTTCATCAAGACCTATTATGTCTTCGACAAGTGTGACATTGATCTCCGTGGAATTGCCAACAGAAACCTCTTCTGACAGGTAACCTATAAAGCTGAAAATCAACACATCCGAGGGTTCAACATCCAGAGAGAAATTACCATCCATATCGGTAATTGTCCCTGTGGTGGTTCCCTTAATAAGAATTGATACTCCCGGTAAGGGATCATTGGTAGTGCCGTCAATTACTTTACCAGTGACTTGTTGCTTTTCCTGCAAAACATCATTAGCATATACACCCTGCATGCTAACAATGAGAACAGAAAATACAAACAGCACTGTCAAAGCAAATCTTGAAGCGGTCCTACCTGACAAAATTGTTTGAATAAAATCGTTTCTCATAGGTATTAAGGTTAAAGTGATTATAAATAATTAGTATTTGCTTATATACTTGTGGTAAGTTTTTAAAACAATACGTAATGCCAAAGGAATTAATTTTTTACTGCTGGAATCAGCTAAAACAATATTACTAATTTTTTTGCTAATACAGCTTCTCGCTGCCGGTACAATTCTTTTTAAGCTCCTTTCCAAACAATTCGCAAAGAAATTGATTTTTGAAAAAAAAGAAAGAAAACGATCAAGGTATGAAATATAAGATAATGTCATTCTTCCCGGTTTATTTTACATAAAAATAATCAGCAGCATAATAGACATTATGATCCCAATCATAATTAATATCTCAATCAAAAAAAGTTTCCGCAACTTTTTATCTTTTTTCAAATTTTATTGGTTTTAGGCGCAAAAAGAAAAACAGGTTAAAGATAGTATGAGATTCAGGTTCCAGGTTATGCTAATGTCTCAAATGTATTCTCTAATGTCTCTTTTTTACCGTTATCTATGAGATCCATGGAGAATTCCGGAAAACTTCTGCAGAATAAAAATCAGCTTCTATTCAGAAATTGAATTGGTTTGATTGTTTTTTTCAACAAAATCTGTAGGCGACATTCCAAATTGTTCTTTAAAACTTTTAATGAAATACGATCTGCTTTTAATTCCAATTT
>CAZWFM010000224.1:0-4089 GCA_964633185.1 uncultured Bacteroidales bacterium
AGGGGTTGTCTGGTCGAGGTTGAACGCGCTGTTTATCCCCATGTTTGTCTCTGTTAAAGGAAGAGAAAATATCTCACCGGCAACTTCTTATATTATTGTATCGAACCATCAAAGTGCACTGGACATATTCCTTGTTTACGGATGGATGGGAATTGACATCAAATGGGTGATGAAAAAAGAGCTGAAGAAAATTCCGGGCATAGGTTTTGGAAGCGCAAAGGTAGGTCATATTTTTCTCGACAGATCGAACAACAGAGCAGCAGTTGAAAGTCTTGTCATTGCAAAGAAAAAGCTAGTCAATGGAACATCTGTTGTCATCTTTCCTGAAGGTACCAGAAGCGATAATGGAATACCTTTACCATTCAAAAGAGGTGCATTCAAGCTGGCTCTTGATCTGAATTTACCGGTACTACCCGTAACTCTTATTAATACAAGGAAAATACTCCCCAATAACACGCTAAATCTTGTACCCGGAAAAGTGAAAATGATAATTCATAAACCAATAGATATTGGTAATTTTAATGAAAAAAACATGAGCGAGCTGATTGCCCGGACCAGGGATCAAATATGTTCTGAATTGCCTGAAATGAAAGAACAGCAGACAGAAAGTACCTAGTTCATCAGAACAAACAGCTTATTATCTGAAAGGAGTAAGTACCTTCAGAAAATTTCACAGGAAAAAGCTACACATCCCAATGAATTGAATACATATACTTGCTTGCAAGGTTCGATGCATAAAAACTAAAATGGAACTCATGAAAACATCACATAAATTATCTAATACACGGAAGCTATTAATCTTAATCATTATTGCTCTGTTCTTTCTTGTATTTATACCAAGCTGTATGAAAAATGACCAACCTTCGTTAATACCATTACCAGCAAAAATCGTATATACTTCAGGCAGGTTTCAAAACGAAGCTGATCTTCACATTTATTATACTGCTGCAGAACTTGAAAATTTGGCCATGCTAATGCAGGAGATACTGAAAGAGCACGAACTTGGCAGTACTGTTATTCATTACAATGAATCTTTCACTTCAGATAAGAAGGATATCATGCTTCACCTGCAAACCGAAGCTGAAATTCATCCTGAAGGATATGAACTGCAAATCACCCGGGATGGGATTGATCTGAAAGCATCTTCTCCTGCCGGCATATTTTATGGTATTCAAACCTTAAAACAATTCGTTATTCAATCGCCACTGAATACAATTTCCATACCCTCGCAAACCATAACAGATTTTCCACGGTTTGCCTGGCGAGGAATGCATCTCGATGTTTCAAGGCATTTTATGCCCAAAGAATTTATTAAAAAATACATCGACTACCTTGCTTTCCTGAAAATGAATGTATTTCACTGGCACCTTGTGGACGACCAGGGCTGGAGAATTGAAATAAAGCGTTATCCTGCACTCACAGAAAAAGGAGCCTTCAGAAAGGAAACACTTATCGGTCATTGTTCTGATGAGCCACAAAAATATGATGGTACCAGGTATGGAGGATTTTATACACAGGAGGATATACGTGAAATTGTTGCCTATGCACAGGAACATTTTATCACCATAGTCCCTGAAATTGAAATCCCCGGGCATTCTCAAGCTGCTATAGCTGCTTATCCGGAACTTGGATGTAGTAATGATCCTGTTGAAGTTAGAACAATCTGGGGTATATCACCTTATATATACAATGTAGAAGAAAGCACATTCATATTTTTACAGAATGTACTGGATGAAGTTATCGATCTGTTTCCTTCAAAATACATACATATAGGAGGTGATGAAGCTCTGAAAGATCAATGGGAATCTTCCGAAGGCGTTCAGAATAAAATGAAAGCCCTTGGAATACCGGATGAGCAGAAACTTCAGAGTTATTTCATTGGCAGAATTGAAGAACACCTGTTGAAGAAAGGCAGAAACATCATCGGGTGGGATGAAATTCTTGAGGGTGGCCTCGCTCCTACTGCCACAGTAATGTCGTGGCGGGGAACCAAAGGCGGAATTGAAGCAGCAAAACATGGACATTATGTTGTGATGACCCCTACTGATTACTGTTATTTTGATTATTACCAGAGCAAAGATACCGGCGAACCTCTGGCCATTGGAGGATATCTTCCTGTTAAAAAAGTCTATTCTTACGAGCCCGTTCCAAAAAAGCTTTCAGAAGATGAATCTCAATATATCCTTGGAGTTCAGGGGAATGTATGGACCGAATATATGAAGACACCGGAAAAAGTAGAATACATGATTTTTCCACGAATTTTTGCCATGTCAGAAATTCAATGGACTTTACCGGAAAAAAAAGACTACAAAGACTTTGTTAAGCGTGTCAGATCATTCGAAGCCTATTTGCAGTCGAAACAAATCAACTATGCAACACATATTTTCAGAGAATAATTGAAGCTCCTCGCCGCAAGCGTCGAGGAACTATTCTCACGAGCGTGGCGAGTAATCTTCGATCCTTTTTTTGTTTATTATTTTTGTGCTTGCTAATCCCGCAGTGCTCCGTAGCCATAGCTATGGCGCAAGCGACAAGCTACGGGGAACCGAGTTTACGAGCCTGGCCCAGCCTGCCATGCCATCGGCAGGTAAACCGGCTGGCAGGGAAGGCAATGCGCTCGCAGGATTCAGTTTATTCGCCTGAAAATTCAGTGGAATAACCAAAACGCCCGTGAAAGAGCATCTCGTGTAATGGATTCCTTACCCTTTCACTGTTTTCTCTCTTTATTAGTTCAGACGAAAAATTCTTTGAGTCTGATTTGTAACCTATTGCAGCAAAAACAACAGGGTCATAACCTTCCGGAATACCAGCAACTTCCCTGGTTTTTCGTCTGTCAACCCCCCCCATGGGATGAACAAAAAGACCTTCACTCGTTGCCTGAAATACCAGATTGGAATAAGCCATCCCGGTATCGTGCCAGGCATAGATATTCGAACTGTCTTTATGATCAGAAATAACCTGAGCTACAGTAATCAATAACATAGGGGCGTTTTTTGCCCACCGTTGATTTCCCTCAACAAGGCAGGACAGCATTTTATCGTGAAACGAATCCCCCTTCAGAGTGTAAATAAATCTCCAGGGTTGAACATTATAACTCGAAGGAGCCCACCTTGCAGCTTCAAAAAGACGCCTGATGGTTTCTCCGGGTATAGGATCGGAAGAAAACAATACAATGCTTTTTCGTTTTATTATCAGATCATTTATCATCATGAGGCTGAGTATAAGTTTGTTTAGTTAAAATTTGTTAAAGAACTCTAAATGAGTGGATTTGAGTTTATTTATGTATTAATTTTACACTGTAATACCATGTTGATCTCATAAATATAAACCATTTTGTCATGAGAACACCGGCATTTTTATGGATTGCTTTGTGCATATGTTTTTCTGGACTCCAGCCAGATCTTCCGGCGCAAACACCGGATGCAAAACAAAATTACAAAGTATATCGCGAATACGATGAAAATGGGAACCTGATACAGTATGATTCTACAACTGTATACGTCTGGAGCTCAGACAGCAATGATTTTTCTACAGATTCATTAGCCTGGTCATGGAATGAAGACCCTTTTCTCACTGATTCGAACGACTTTATGAAAAATGATCCTTTCTTTTTCGGATTTCAATTTCCTGGAGATGAGTTCTTTCCGTTTCCCGACCTGTATTTTGGTCATGATTTTGAAGAGTTCGAAAGGATTATGAGAGAGTTCCATGAAAACTTTGATTTGTTCTATTCCGATTCAGCATTTCATTATGGCTTTCCCGGATCTCCCGGTTTTGAATTTCACGGAAAGACCTTACCAGAGAATGAACATCAGGAATTGTACATAGAAAAAATGGGGAAACAGATGGAAGAAATGAGACGGCAACAGGAAAAGATGTTCAGGGAATTCTTTGATCACAAGTATTTCATGCCCGATTCAATACAAAGACCCGGCATATCACCGGAAAGTGAACCACAAAAATACGATCCATCATTAATACCAATTTAATTTTTTCAATGTATCTTCGACTTTTTCCAGAAGATACATGATCAATGAACAGGATCCTTTCGGGCTTCAATAAAGGCATTGCATTTTGGGTTGCAGGATT
>CAZWFM010000225.1:0-4083 GCA_964633185.1 uncultured Bacteroidales bacterium
AAGCATTGTTGTTAAACCTCCATGGTGGAAAACAATTGCATTCCGTATTTTCTTTATTGTATTTATAATAGTCCTGATCGTTCTATTTTATAAAGTGCGATTTACCTTGCTTCAAAAGCAAAAACGTTTGCTGGAAAACATGGTCAAAGAAAGAACTGCTGAATTGTCGGAAGCAAATGCACTGCTTGAAGAAAGGCAAGAGGAAATATCCCTTCAGAATGAAGAGCTCGAAAAGCATAGAAATCACCTTGAACAACTTGTTGGAAAGCGAACAGAACAGTTAGAGGAAGCACGTAAAATTGCTGAGGCGTCTGATAAGCTTAAATCAGCTTTTCTTGCCAATATGTCACATGAGATCAGAACACCAATGAATGCAATTGTTGGATTTGCATCCATGCTAAAAGAAGATGATATTAATTCTGAAGAGAAAGAGGAATTTATTGATATTATTATGAATAACAGTCAGTCCCTATTGGTGTTGATCAATGATATACTTGAGATCTCTCTTATTGAAGCAAATCAGTTAATCTTAAGCAAAGACCCTTTCAATGCCATAAAAATACTGGAAGAACTGGAAACTTATTTCAAATTAAAGAATAGCAAAAAACTGAAAATTGTTTTCGAGAATAAAAAGAGGAGAAAAGAGTTAATTCTTTTTAATGACAGAACAAGGTTCAGACAAATCGCATCCAATTTAATCAGTAACAGTTACAAATACACAGAAACAGGATCAATTAAGTTTGGTTTTACTATTTTGAAAAATGAAGTTAAATTTTATATTTCAGATACTGGTATTGGCATTAATGAAGCAGAATATCAAAGAATATTCGATTATTTTCATAAAATCGATAAAGGTGAAAATAAATTGTATAGAGGGGCTGGGATAGGCTTATCCATTTGTAATAAACTTGTTGAATTAATGGGAGGGAAGATTTGGCTTGACTCAAAAGTTGGGCAGGGAACAATTTTTTATTTCACACTTCCCTGTTCTGAAACAAGGAGATCAATGCCTGTAACTGAACAAAAAGACCATTTAAAAGTAAAGTATGATTTAAAAGGGGTAACCATTCTTGTTGCCGAAGATGAACCTACTAATTATCAATTAATAGATCGAATTCTAAAACCTACAAAAGCGAATATTATCTGGGCAAAAAATGGTAAAGATGCTGTTCTTTTTATAAAAGAAAACGGTCATATGAAGAAACTGGTTGTGCTGATGGATATTAAAATGCCAATAATGAATGGAATTACTGCTAACGAAAAGATCAAAAAGATCAACAATAAAATTCCGGTAATTGCAGTAACTGCATATGCTCAGGCGCGGGACAAGGAAGAAATACTAAAACATGACTTTGTTGATTATATAGCCAAACCATTAGAACCTGAGAAATTGCTCAGAGCTATTTTTAATCAATTGGTTAAATAGAGCCTGTGCTTACAATATCCTTTTCCTGTTTGTATAACATATGAATAATTTGCTTATAATAATATTTTATTAATTTCATAATGATCAGCAGAAATTGTTTATGATCAGGACATTCGCTATTCAAATATTGCTTTTTTTTACGATGACGCTTTGTGCATTGCTTATGCTCAGGCAACCGACAAGAGCAAATTTTTAAAATACAAGTTCGATGATTATATTTCCAAACCAATCTATGCTGAAATTAGTAGATAAATATTATAACAAATAATAACAGGTATGAATCCATTATACTATTATTTTTACAATGTATTAAGTATTTGAACATGAATAGACACCTTTTTTTTATAGTGCAAATAATTATTTTGCCTTTGCTATCCTTTTCTGCTCCTGACGATTTTCTTGTGCAGGATGATACAGTTTACATTCCGAATGTTACCGACATACCTGTCATTGATGGAATTGCAAATGATGAATGCTGGGCTTTCGCTGACTGGCAGACCATTGATCAGGTGTGGATTCCTTATGGAGAATCCGTTTCTTCTTCCGATTTTTCAGGAAGGTATAAAGTAGTGTGGTCAGCCGAAGAAAATCTTCTCTATTTTATTTTGGAAGTTGATGATGATGTTGTATCTGATGCTTATGTGCCTGGCGAAACTTCTGATATTTACAACTTTGATATGTTTGAAGTATTTATTGATGAAGATAAATCAGGGGGTTATCACGTTTTTGATGGTACAGCTAACAATGAATCCTCGCTGGGAGTGAATGCCGAGAATGCATTTGCATACCATATATTTACTAAATTTCCTGAATCCGGACTAACAAATTCCGTATTTCGGGTGGAGGACCTCGGAGGTACAAGTTGGGCAGATGCCGAACATCCCATTTACAATGATCATTTTCCTGAATTTATTTTGCGCAGGGAAGGAACAATATTAATATGGGAATTTTCATTAATTGTATACGATGATACTTATGCAGATGACAATATCGAAGGATCGCGTGTAATCTTAACTTCGAACAAAGTTATGGGCCTTTCATTGGCATACAATGACGATGATGAACCGGAGGTGGATCCGGCATTGACCGAACGAGACAATTTTTTTGGTTCTGTAGCTGTTTCGGAAGCTGCATACAATAATCACTGGAAGAATGCTGACGATTTTGGGCCGGTTAAGCTCATGTATTCGCCTGTTTCAACCAGTCAGTCAGAAAGAAATGTGCCAAACTTAAAAATTATACCCAATCCTTCAGAAGATTTTTTTCAGATCGTCTTAAACAGTCAGTATACAGGTATGCTGAATATCAGAATTTTTAATGAAGAGGGAAGGGAAGTTTGTACTATGAATAAATTCAAGACAAATCAAGTGTTTGATCATGATTTTTCATACCATTTTTTACCCGGAATGTATTTTCTTATGGTGAATGCCGGCAGTGGTTCAGTGACACAAAAAGTAATTGTATCGCGTTAAAAATATCCTGTATTCTATTTGAAAGAGTTCGGTTTTATTTCTTTATTTACTCTTCACCCAGTCAATGATTTCATCGGAGAGGGGATTTGTTTTTGATCCCAGATGTTTAACCACCTGACCATTCTCGCCAATTAAAAACTTATTGAAATTCCAGGATATTTTTGCATCAAGCACACCATTCTCAGATTTATTCGTAAGCCATTGATATAATGGATGCATCTCTTTTCCTTTTACGGAAATTTTTTCCATCATAGGAAAAGTAACTCCATAATTTACTTTACAGAAAGACGCAATTTCTTCGTTGGTACCTGGCTCCTGGTTCATAAAATCATTCGATGGGAATCCTATTATGGTAAAATCTTTTCCTCCATATAATTCATAAAGTTTCTGCAGATCGGCATATTGAGGAGTAAAACCGCATTTGGAGGCTGTGTTCACAATCAGGACTTTTTTACCTTTTAATTGCGATAAATCATATTCTTCTCCATACAAAGTTTTCACTTTAAAATCATACAATGATTTTGTTTGAGCAAATGAGGATGTTGTCATGATCAATCCGGTTAGTATTATACATGTTTTTTTCATTGTTTTATATTAATTGATTCATGTGAGTTTCAACATAAGAAAAGCGAATCTTCCATAAATATGCGATGTCTTTGTGGCGTATACAGACTTACTTCTTCGAAATAACGAACAGAATGCGACAAAAACACTATTGCATTTTTTAACAAACAAATAATACAAGTTAAATTACCTGACAATTGCTATTTCAAGTAGTAATAACCTATATGGAAATTTACGTTAATTAATAAACAAATAATACAAAAAAAAGTTTCTACACCGAAAACAAGAAATTGATTTATAAATCAGGTTTTTTATGCATCTTTAAGTTGAAATCGCTTTTTAGACCGGTAACAAATAATTTTTGTCTTATGAAAAAATTAATTTTAATAATACAAGTATTTTATTGTCTTTCGAATACATTACCAGTAAAATCACAAATTCTTCATGATCCTGTGATTGAAATAGTTGATCAGGGCTTTAACTTTATTGAAGGCTCCGTATGGAAAGACGGAGTTGGTTTGTTGTTTAGCGATATTCCGGAAAGCAAGATATATGTCTGAACCCCGCAATCAGGTTCAAATGAATATCTGACACCTACAGGCAAATCAAACGGACTGGCAA
>CAZWFM010000226.1:0-4083 GCA_964633185.1 uncultured Bacteroidales bacterium
CAGATTGTTAATATGATATTTTAATAAAATTTAAACTATATACGATTGCTAACACAATATAAAACATTTGGGGTTCAGTGGTTTGCGAGGGTTTGGTTCCCGCTTCAGCATTCTTGTCGGTGGACAAGAACGCAGCCCGAAAACCCAACCGTTTCATATTGTAAAACGTTAGCTGCAAGTGATTAAAAACCATTTAGCCAGATAGATACGTAAATAACTGATAATAAAAGACTGATAAATTATAGCTCTTTGACAAGAAGGTGACGGTTAGATGAATTTATTTTTTTTTCTTCTCCCCGCTTTTGCCCTACTGATCAATTTAGGACTAGACATTGGCAACCTCCACCCACATTGCAGCACATTTACAAGCCCGCACAAACCGACGCTCAAACCAAAGGCTTGCAAAAGAGCTGCAATTTTGCAATCACACAACTGCAAATTTTCTACATTTGAGTTTATTTTCAGTATTTTGACAAAAACTATAAAACTTCTTTGATTTCATAAATTCAAACATATGTAAATGTGAGTTTTACACAAGAACATTTAACCCATTTCAAATCCCTCTTTCAAGGTAGGCATGACGTTTATGCCGTTCGTTGGGAGAAGGATGGTAAAAGTGGATATATGCCTGCATATAAAGTTGATTGGAGCGATTATAATAAGCATAAGGCCGGTGGAGGAACTTTTAAGGATTATACAAAAAAGGAATATTTACCTTTTGGCAATGAAGCAATTCAAAATCATTTGTCAGGAAAGGAAACTATAGGCGTATACCCGCTTTTAGATGATAATACTTCTCATTTTATTGCTGCTGATTTTGACGAGGAAAATTGGAAAGAATCTATTTTAAAACTCTATTTGACAATTACCAAATTTAAAATCCCAGCTTATATTGAACGTTCTCGTTCTGGCAATGGAGGTCATTTGTGGGTTTTCTTTGAAGAAAATCTTCCGGCAGAGCAAACCCGAAAATTGATGTTTGAACTTTTACGAGAAGCTACAATTATTTCGCATTTCGAAAAAGAACCAAGTTTCGACAGGTTATTCCCAAACCAGAATTTTCATTCAGGTAAAGGGCTGGGTAATTTGATAGCATTACCCTTAAACGGAAAAGCTGTACAGAATGGCAATTCGATGTTTCTATATTCTGAAACCTTTGAACCATTTTTAAATCAGTTTGAAGCGATTGCAAGTTTTCAGAAACTCTCAAAGGATAAGTTTCTAGGTCTTTATGAAAGCTTCTTTAATCAAAAGCCTCAGGAATCAATAAAGTCAAATATTATTCCGGCAACCCAGACTGAGATTGAAATTGAAATTCAAATTCAAATAGGCAATCAGGTTTACCTAAAACGTTTCCAATTAAACAAAAAACTTATTATATTTCTTAGGGATAATCTGAATTTTCTCAATTCCGATTATTTGGTTAAAAAGAACATGGGAAAATCAACTTTTAATATTGAAAAATATTTCAGGCTGATTGAGGAAACTACCGACGGAGTTATAATTCCGAGAGGTTTTGTTGCAAACATTGTAAATTTCTGCAAACAGGAAAGCATTTCATTCAAAGTCATTGATAATCGTGAAAAACTCGATTTTGTTGATTATGATTCAGAAATTGAATTATTACCACAACAGGAGATAGCTCTCGAAAAGATTGCAGACAAAGATTTTGGCGTTATTGTGTCGCCCCCAGGTTCTGGTAAAACTATCATAGGACTTGAAATTATTGCGCAGAAGCGTCAGCCAGCTTTAATCATTGTTCATCGACAACAGTTGTTCGACCAATGGATGGAGCGGATTCAAAGCTTTCTGAAAATTCCCAAATACGAAATAGGTCAAATTGGCAATCAAAAGTTTAAAATTGGCAAAGAAATTACTGTTGCCATGATTCAATCGCTCACACGAAGTGATGAAATTTCTAAAATTGCCAATAGTTTTGGAACAATAATCGTTGACGAATGCCATCATATTCCTGCTAAATCATTTAGGGAGGCGATAGTAAATTTTAATTCGTTTTATTTGTATGGTTTAACAGCCACACCAAAACGTAAAAACAACGATGAGAAACTGATTTATTTTTATATAGGGAATATCCTATATAATGCCGAACAGATAGAGCAAATCCAACAAAATAAGTCAAAAGCTGAAATCAATATCAGAGAAACCGCTCTTTATGCTCCTTTCGACTATAAAATTGACAAGTACGAAACTATTTCTCGTATTTTAATTCACGATACCCAGCGAAATTTGCTAATTATTGATGATTTAGAAGAGAATATTGGTCGTTTTAAAACCGTTTTAGTTTTAACTGAACGTAAAGCCCATGTGGATATTCTAAACCTTTACCTCAAAGATAAATTTGAAACAATAACTATTCATGGAGATGACTCTGAGAAAAGTCGAAAAAGCAAGCTTGAACAATTAAAACAAGGTCATTATAAAGTTGTCATTTCTACAGGTCAATACTTTGGCGAAGGTGTTGATATTGATAATCTGGAATGTCTCTTTATCGTTTATCCTTTTGCTTTCGAAGGTAAATTAGTCCAATACATTGGTCGTATCCAACGTTCAGGAAAACCTCTTGTGATTTTTGATTATAGAGATTCGAAAATTGATTATTTTGACAAAATGTTTAAACAACGTAATCGTTATTATAAGAAACTTCTAAAGCAAATATATGTCTGAGAACCAAAATATTGAATATAAAGAATCGTGGAGAGATGAATATCTCAAATGGATTTGCGGTTTTGCAAATGCCAATGGAGGTAGTATCTTTATTGGTAAGAATGATGCTGGCGAAGTGGTTGGAGTTGCAGGAGCAAAGAAATTGCTTGAAGATATTCCCAATAAGGTAAAAGATATACTTGGTATTTTAGTAGATGTCAATCTACATCATTCAGAGAAAGGTGATTTTATTGAAATTATTGTTGAAGGATATCCTTATCCTGTCAATTACAAAGGACAATATCATTACCGAAGTGGAAGCACAAAACAGGAATTAAAAGGTGTAGCACTTGACAAATTTATGTTACAGAGGAAAGGTAAACGCTGGGATGGTGTTCCTGTACCAAATGTTACAGTTACTGATTTAAAGAAAGAGACTTTCGATTTTTTTAGAAAAAAGGCTGTAAAGGCACAGCGTATTGAAGAAGATGTTTTGACTGACTCTAATGAGCTTTTAATTGATAACTTACAATTAAATGAAAATGAATATCTGAAACGGGCAGCGATACTCTTGTTTCATCCAAATCCTGATAAGTTTGTTACAGGCGCGTACATTAAGATTGGTTATTTTGAAACAGATGATGATTTAAAATTTCAAGATGAAATTCACGGAAATTTGTTCGAGCAAATCGAGAAAACTATGGATTTACTTTTTACAAAATATATCAAATCATCAATTAGCTACAATGGCTTGAATAGGGTAGAAAAATATGAATATCCGAAAGATGCTGTTCGTGAAGCTCTCTTAAATGCAGTTTGTCATAAAGATTATTCAGGTGGAATTCCAATTCAGATTAGTGTTTATTATGATAAACTTATCTTTTGGAACGAAGGGCAACTGCCCGAAAACTGGACTATTGAGAAGCTTTTAACCAAGCATCCTTCAAAACCATATAACCCGGATATTGCAAATACTCTTTTCAGGAGTGGTTATATTGAATCATGGGGACGGGGAACATTAAAGATGATTAATGAATGTATTCAATTTGGAATACCTCAACCCAGGTATTTTTATGATATGTCTGGTTTTTGGGTTGAGTTTAGAAAGGATATATACAATATCGAATACTTTAAGTCACTTGGATTGAATGAAAGACAGATTCAAGCGATGAAATATGTTAAAGAAAGCGGGAAAATAACAAATAGCGAATATCAAACAAACTATAATGTAGCAAGGAATACAGCAAGCAGAGATTTAACAGAATTAGTGGAAAAAGGATTATTGAAATCATCGGAATCAAAAGGAGCAGGTTCTTTTTATGAATTATGAATTGCACCATAATTGCACCAATTGCACCATGAAAGTAACCCTTCGGCCACCTACACCTCATGAGACTTACCCGATTTGGATTGGCACAC
>CAZWFM010000227.1:0-4066 GCA_964633185.1 uncultured Bacteroidales bacterium
TTCCATAGCTTGTCCCGATCTTTCGGGAAGGGTAACCCCGATTTAGTAAATGTTTAAAGGATTTTATAAAATCCTGAATTACAGTTACTTAACCGATTATACATTTTCTAATGTATAATTTGGGTTTATAAATCAGGCTGAAAAAAGCAAAACAAAAATTTTTCATTCGTACTTTTACAGCGAAAGTGATAACCCTCCAAATTTCAATTGTATGATTCTATTCTTCAGAGACCGGAAGGCCAATATTTTAGCTGTTGAAACTCAAAATCTGCCCGGACAGGAAGTCCTGAAAAAACTTTCGTGGCTTTTTTCGGGAGCTGAGTATACAGACCAAATCCAGATTGAGGGCACATTTATCGGTCCGCGCCGTGAGATGATCACTCCATGGAGCACAAATGCTGTAGAAATCACGCAAAATATGGGCATACCGGGAATATCAAGAATTGAAGAATTTCAGTTAACGAAGGATCACGATCCCGAATATGATCCTATGTTAAATCGCTTATACAATGGTATAGACCAGGATATTTTCACAATCAAGATTCAGCCGGAACCTATACTATTCATTGATGACATTGCCGAATATAATCTTCAGGAGGGTCTTGCTTTGAATGCGGAGGAAATCAAATACCTTGAACACCTCAGTCGTAAATTGGGCAGAAGACTGACAGATAGTGAAATCTTCGGTTTTTCACAGGTAAACTCCGAACATTGCAGACACAAGATTTTTAACGGACAGTTCATTATTAACGGTACTAAAAAGAAAAATTCATTATTTCAATTGATCAAACTCACCACCAAGAAAAACCGTAATGCAGTAGTATCAGCCTATAAAGACAATTGTGCTTTTCTAAAAGGTCCTGTAATTGAACAATTTGCTCCTTCCATACAGAATAAACCTGGTTTTTTCACAGTGAAAGAGATCAACTCTGTACTGTCACTAAAAGCTGAAACACATAATTTTCCAACCACCGTTGAGCCTTTTAACGGTGCGGCAACAGGCACAGGCGGAGAAATTCGTGATCGTTTGGGAGGAGGCAAAGCAGCCTTACCCCTTGCAGGAACTGCTGTTTATATGACATCCTTTTCCAGATTGGAGGACGGTAGAGATTGGGAAAAGAATATACCTCCGAGAAAGTGGTTGTATCAAACACCCAAACAAATATTGATCAAAGCTTCAAACGGAGCAAGTGATTTTGGGAACAAATTCGGACAACCTTTAATTTGTGGTAGTCTCGTAACATTTGAACATACGGAAAACCAAAAATTCTACGGGTACGATAAAGTAATTATGCTTGCCGGAGGGGTGGGTTTTGGAAAAGCCGAAGACAGTGAAAAGGGACATCCAAAAAAGGGAGATAAGATCATTCTGATTGGAGGTGATAACTATCGTATTGGCATGGGAGGCGGTGCAGTATCTTCTGTTGCCACGGGTGAATATGAAAATGCCATTGAACTGAATGCTGTTCAAAGATCAAATCCGGAAATGCAGAAACGGGCATGCAATGCGATCAGAGCTTTGGCGGAATCTGATCATAATCCCGTTATCTCCATTCACGATCATGGTGCGGGTGGACACCTGAATTGTCTTTCCGAACTGGTGGAAGAAACAGGAGGCATTATCGATATGAGCAAATTACCCATAGGGGACCCTACTCTTTCAGACAAAGAAATTGCAGGAAATGAGTCGCAGGAAAGAATGGGTCTGATACTGGAAGATAAGGACATTGATTATTTGAAGGAAGTTTCAGAGCGTGAGCGTGCTCCTATGTATATAATAGGAGAAACAACCGGTGATCATCAGTTTGTTTTCCTGAACAAAAACGGAGAAAAACCAATTGATCTGAAACTGGAAGATATGTTCGGAAATCCTCCTAAAACAATCATTACGGACGAAGACATGCTTCAGGATTTTAAACCTGTTGAATATGACATTCAGAAATTACACCATTATCTGGAACAGGTTCTGCAAATGGAATCGGTAGCATGCAAAGACTGGCTCACCAACAAAGTTGACCGTTCTGTCACGGGCAAAGTTGCCAAGCAGCAAACAACCGGTTCTGTTCAGCTTCCTCTGAATAATATGGCCATTGCCGCTCTTGATTTTTCAGGATTTAAAGGAATCGCCACTTCCATTGGTCATGCCCCGTCATGCGCTCTGATAGATCCTGAAGCCGGATCGATATTGGCAATAACAGAGGCTTTATCGAATATTGTATGGGCTCCCTTAAGCGATGGAATTCAATCTGTTTCTCTAAGTGCAAACTGGATGTGGCCATGCAAAAATCAGGGCGAGGATGCACGCTTGTATGCAGCTGTTCAGGCTGCCGGTAATTTTGTAATGGATCTGGGAATTAATATTCCGACAGGTAAGGATTCATTATCCATGACACAAAAATACCCTAACGGAAATATGGTAATGGCTCCTGGTACAGTAATCATTTCAGCCGCTGCTGAAGTATCTGATTTTCGAAAAGCTGTGGAACCTGTTATCCAGCCAATAGAATCTTCTGAATTGTTGTATATTCCAATGGCAGAAGGTGATTTCAATTTGGGTGGAAGTAGTTTTGCGAGTGTTGTCAATCGCCTGGGAAACCAAACTCCAATTGTATTCAATGCTAAAAAGATATCAACCATTTTTAATGAAGTTCAATTCTTACTAAATCATGCGAAAATTTTAGCCGGGCATGATGTATCATCAGGTGGCCTGATTACAACTCTCCTTGAAATGTGTTTTGCTTCTCATGAGGTTGGTATTGAAGGAGATATTTCTTCATTGGGAGATCAGGATCTTATCAGGAAATTGTTTAGCGAAAGTCCTGCTCTTATCATACAGGTTGTCAACGCGAATAAAATAAACGCTCAACTGTCTGCAAAAAATATCAACAGTTTTGCTATAGGAAAAGTCAATAAAAACAGGATTTTTACAATTGCGAATGGTAATAATAAATTTGATTTTAATATTAATTCGCTTCGGGACATTTGGTTTAAAACTTCCTTTCTTTTGGACAATAGTCAAACCTCTGATGGTTTGGCCGAAAAAAGGTACAGGAATTATAAGAAACAGAAATTGAAATTTACCTTCCCTTCTCTTTTTACCGGAAGTCTTTCTGATAAAGGATTACAACTAAAGCGAAGGGGTATTAGTGGAGTTAAATCAGCTATTATTCGTGAGAAGGGGGTTAACGGCGACCGTGAAATGGCATACAGTATGTACCAGGCAGGTCTGGATGTAAAAGATGTTCACATGACCGATTTGATCTCAGGAAGAGAAACTCTTGAAGATGTGAATATGATTGTTTTTGTCGGAGGATTTTCCAATAGCGATGTATTGGGTAGTGCCAAAGGATGGGCGGGTGCTTTTTTGTTCAATCCGAAAGCGAAAGAGGTACTGGATACTTTTTATGCAAGGAACGATACACTAAGCCTGGGAGTTTGCAACGGTTGCCAGTTGATGATGGAACTTGGACTGATTGTTAAGAACAGGAAGCGACTTCCTTAT
The DNA here is from genome assembly GCA_964633185.1 of uncultured Bacteroidales bacterium. GTDB lineage: Bacteria > Bacteroidota > Bacteroidia > Bacteroidales > UBA10428 > UBA10428. The sequence goes on from CAZWFM010000227.1 coordinate 3,503, forward strand.
ATGACATTTAACGATTCCAGGAAATTTGAATCGGCATTTATCAATGTTGACATACCTGAAAACAGATCCGTGATGCTAAGATCACTTTCTGGTTCAAGGCTGGGAATATGGATAGCTCACGGTGAAGGAAAATTTAATCTCCCGGAAGCCGAAGAAAGCTACCATATTGCAATGAAATATAGTTACGATCAATATCCCGGCAATCCAAACGGATCAGACTACAGCGTGGCTGCTTTATGCTCCGATGACGGAAGACATCTGGCAATGATGCCTCATATGGAAAGGGCAATATACCCCTGGAATTGGGCCTATTATCCCGTGGAAAGAAAACGTGACGAAGTTACACCATGGATTGAAGCATTTGTGAATGCAAAAAAATGGATTGAATCCTGCTAACGTATTTGCTTTATCGAGCTTTCCCGGTTTTTTCGGGATCGGTTGTTTATTTTTTTAGGAGTTTAAGAAGTTTGCCACAAAGACACGAAATCACTAAGCACTCACAAAGTAATACAGAACTGAAAAACAGAACTTCGTGATTTCTTTGAGTCTTCGGGACTTCGTGGC
>CAZWFM010000228.1:0-4044 GCA_964633185.1 uncultured Bacteroidales bacterium
GATCCTATGGATCTTTATACCCTCGTTGATCGTTACAAATCCAAAGATAGGGTCTCCCATTATGGGAGAACAGCATTTCGCCAGCTTAAAGTCGATATTTGCAACGTTTTCATCAATGATCAGATAATCTTCTGCATGAGATTTTTTCCCTGCAGGTTTTCTTACTACTTCCAGATCTTCGAGCACCAAAGCTTCAGGTTCCGGCTGTTCCGTCTGAACTGAAACGACTTCTTTTACTTCGGAAAGATCGATCTTGTTCAAGGAAACATCGCAATAAAATTCCTGTGCATTCGGCAATTTATAATGTTTTAAAAGCTTTCTGATAGCATCATCCGTATAGTCAATCTTCCAGTTTTTAAATCTTCTTTTTATGATCTCTTTACCATTCTCAGCTTCTTTTACTTGATCTTCATTCAGTTGCTGACGAATTTTCTTTTGAGCTTTGGAGGTAACAACAAAGCTTAACCAGTCGAGTTTTGGAAACTGATTCTTTGCAGTGAATATCTCTATCCTATCTCCATTTTGCAATTTGTACCTTATGGGTACTGTTTTGTCATTCACTCTTGCTCCCGTACATGTTGACCCGACATCCGTATGAATGTCGTAGGCAAAATCAAGTACCGATGCACCTTCAGGAAACTTTCTTAAATCACCTTTGGGTGTAAAGACAAAAATCTCTTTGGAATAAAGACTTAACTTAAAATCGTCTATAAAATTATCTGCATCCGGTTCAGGAGTCTCAAGTATTTCTCTTATTTTTCTGAGCCACTCATCAAGCCCCTGCTCTCCATCAAGACCTTTATACTTCCAATGAGCTGCAACACCTTTCTCTGCAATTTCATTCATCCTCTCAGTTCTTATCTGTACTTCCACCCACCTGCCATCCGGTCCGATCACAGTAGTATGAAGCGATTCATATCCATTGGTTTTGGGAATAGAAATCCAGTCCCGCAAGCGCAAAGGATTCGGCTGATATATATCCGTAACAGCTGAATATGCCTGCCAGCAATCTGCTTTCTCATTTTTTAATTCACTTTTCAAAATAATCCTGATAGCAAACAAATCATAAATATCCTCAAACTCAACTCCTTTACGCTTCATTTTGGTCCAGATGGAAAAAATAGATTTCGGACGGCCTTTGATATCATAGCCAAACCCTTGTTTATCGAGTATATTTTTAACAGGTTGAATAAATTCTGCGATAAAATCTTTCCGGGTCTTCATGGTAACAGCAAGTTTTCTGGCTATCATGTCATACTTTGATCTCTCGGTATATTTCAAAGAGAGATCTTCCATTTCCGACTTGATGAGATACAATCCAAGACGGTGTGCTAAGGGTGCATACAGATAAGATGCTTCAGCGGCTACATGGATCTGTTCTTCCTTGGTCATTTGCTTCATCTCTCGCATAAATTCGGTCTGCTCTGCAAGCCGAATAAGAATTACCCTTACATCTTTTGCCAGGTTTAACAGGAGTTTTCTAAAATTTTCCGCTTGCGAAGAATCTGTCTCTTTCTTAATATCTGAAACCTTCGCCAGACCGTCAGCGATCGTCTCAACAGCATCACCAAAACCCTTTTTTATTATATCTACTGCAATTTTTTCTTTAATACCGGCATGATAAACAAATAAACTAATGATTGAAGTATATCCCAACCCAATCTCATTTACTGCAATTTTCGATGCATCAAGAACAGAAATAATTACATCTTTCTTATAAAATGTTTTATCACCTCTTCTATTTTTATGAAGTAATAAGAATGCTTTCTCAAGAGTTTCATTCTGTTTCTCAACTGTTGATTGATTAAGATCTTTCAGAACATCATGATAATGCTCCAGGTATTTCTTACTGACGCTATCAAGTGAATAATCAGACATTCGCAAACGTTGATTTACTGCAAATTTAAGTGATTAAAACATTCGGAACAAAGAGAGAATAATTATTCGAAAAACGGAGAGATAAGCTTCATGAAATACCCAGGTGCCCTTATCACTTTCCTTGTTTTAGCATCGGTAAAAACGAGCGTGGTTGATGCCTCTGATATTACATCACCGAAAATCGTATACATACTATATTCAAATTCTAACTTTACACCCGGTTTATTTATAAGCGTTGTTTTCACAATGACCTCTTCATCGTATAAAACGGGTTTTATATATTTAATATTCATTTCACGTACAGGCAATAAAATCCCATCATCTTCCATTTTCCTGTAAGACAAACCAAATCTGCGCAGTAGTTCTGTTCTGCCTTCTTCGAAATACAAGGCATAATTGCCATGGTGCAGGTAACCCATCCTGTCAACTTCACCATACCTGACACGAATTCTTATTTCTGATGATAACATATATGATTTACTTTAAAGGAGAATTGGGCTCACTGGCAAATTTTTTATAGATAACCAAATCAGTCAACAAAGGAACGATACGTTGAAACAAAACCATATACTGACCTTCGAAGGACATGATCCTTGTTCTTTTTTTCTTTTTTATGGAGCGGATCAGGTTTTTTGCTACTTTTTCAGGTGATGTCAGTTTTTCTTCAGGTCTCGGCGTTTCACCCTGTGGCTGACCATTCTCAGTTAATGCATTTTTTCGTATGTTAGAGCTTGTAAAGCTTGCCGCTAGCAACATCACATGGACCCCTTGTTTCATGTTTTCTATTCTGACACTTTCCAAAAATCCATGCATGGCAAATTTTGAAGCAGAATATGCAGTTCTGCCCGGCAAACCATGAAATCCTGCTATTGAGCTAACACCCACCAGTGTTCCTTTCGACTTCTGCAAATGAGGAATTGCATATTTGGTACAATATACAGTTCCCCAAAAATTAACATCCATCACTTTTCTCAAAACACTAGTTTCTACATCCACCAATAATGCTCTCATTGAAATGCCTGCATTATTTACCAAAATATCCAGTCTTGCAAATTTTTCAATTGTTTTATCAATAAGGTTTATACAATCTTCTTCCACGCTAACATCGGTTTTTACCGCCATACAGTTTTTTCCGGCAGGATCAAGTTCTCTTGCTAAAGATTGAAGCTTATCCAACGATCGGGCAGCAAGTACAAGTTTTGAGCCCTCTTTTGCAAATGCCCTGGCACATGCCAAACCTATACCCGATGAAGCCCCTGTAATAACAACCACTTTATCTTTCATAATTTGTGCAGGATTTGAAATGATATCAAATATAAAGTATCCAGGGTAAACGAAAAAATAATGAAACAAATATGAAAATTTATTGCAGTAGATTTTTGCTAATAAGAATGAAAACACATTTCAGGTTCCTGATTCATTTCAGATCTCATATTTTGTTCATAAGTTTACAGGCAAATAATACTTGTTGAATGCTAGCAAATCAGCCTCTTGCAGACCGTATGAGACCTGTTAATCTGGATGATTACATAGGACAGAATCACTTAGTAGGGAAAGGTGCTATCCTGAGGCAGTCAATTGAATCCGGAAAAATACCATCTTTTATACTTTGGGGACCTCCCGGTGTAGGTAAGACCACCCTGGCTAAAATCATTGCTAAGGTGTTGGATCGTCCTTTTCATAGTTTAAGCGCTGTAAATTCTGGCGTAAAAGATGTAAGGGAAACAATAGACAAAGCTAAGAAACAGCAATTCTTCGATAAACCCAATCCCATCTTATTCATCGACGAAATACATCGTTTCAGCAAATCGCAACAAGACAGTTTACTCAGTGCAGTTGAACAGGGTATAGTAACACTTATCGGTGCTACTACAGAGAATCCTTCCTTTGAAGTCATCTCTCCCCTCCTTTCCAGGTGCCAGGTATATATTCTGAATCCTCTGGATAAAGCAGAGCTGCTGGAAATACTGAACAACGCACTGAATAAAGATACTTTTTTGAAAAAGTATACTATCCTGATAAAAGAAAATGAAGCTTTGTTAAGATTCTCTGGTGGTGATGGCAGAAAATTGTTAAATATTCTGGAGTTGGTTGTTTCATCAAATGGTTCAGACACAAATAAAAAGATCATAATAACCAATAAGCTTGTTACTGATAAGCTGCAGG
>CAZWFM010000229.1:0-4043 GCA_964633185.1 uncultured Bacteroidales bacterium
CAGGGTCCCGGATTGATCGAAGCTGATCCTGATCACAATCTTCTGTTTTCTGTTCATATGTGGTGGCCGCAAATGTATGGGTATACGGAAAGCGATATAGTGGATGAAATAGCACAATCAGTGAACATGGGGTTGCCGCTCATTGTGGGTGAATTTTCACAAATGCACGGTGAATGCAGTACAGATGAAATAACAGAACAGAATTCCATTGAATACAAAACAATAATCAGAGAATGCCAGGAGAATGCAGTCGGTTATATAGCATGGTCGTGGTTTGGGAATTGCAATCCGTTCTGGGATATGACTACAGACGGGATGTATGCAACACTTTACGACTGGGGACTCGAAGTGGCTGTGACAGATGATAACAGTATCCAGAATACTTCCGTAAGACCATACAACATTGTAAACGGTATTTGCAATCCGAGTGGGACTGAATATCCGGAATCTGTGAACGAATCCCTTACGCTTCAGCAAAATTATCCGAATCCGTTTGGAGAATCCACTACAATTCCCTATTCGCTTGATCAGTATTCTCATGTTATGCTATCAGTTTACAATAATCTGGGAGAAGAAATTTTAACTATAGTGAACAGCAAACAATCGTCTGGCGATCATTCCGTATTATTTGACGGCAGAGATCTGGCTCCGGGCATTTATACTTATTCCCTCAGATCAGACGGTTATCAATTGACAAAAAGAATGATGATCTTAAGATAAACCGAATAATCCTATTGTTTGTTGTTATAGTATTACAATACAGTAATCATTTGAATTTGCAATGTCTAAAATTGAAGATGATCAGTACCTTAAAAGAACAAGAGCAACCTGGCTGGCGGAAAAGCTTGATATAAATTTTGCCAGGGCCAATGCCATTGTTAAGAATTTTATGCCTGCAACACCTAAGGAGAAACAAAAGATATCTAAAGCCATAAGGAAAGAAATGCGTGCAGATAGTTATAAAGGTCATAAGAAAAAAAACTGGTAAAATCAGAGCCTGATGATAAATCGATATAAAAAGTATCAGTGAAATTTTTTTTCAATAATTCGAAATGCCCGAAGTTGATTTAATAAAGGCAGTTTTATATCCTTTCTGAATAACGTTCTTCAATTCATTTCTGGCAGCAGCTAATGAAGCATATTCTCCGGTGGTATATCTGTATATCTGATCCTCTCCGTAACTCACTTTTACATCTGACAGACTATTTAATGCAGTCAATGTAATTTCTCTTTTTAATGCCATTACCTGTATCGTATAGGTTATTGGTCTCACCGGTGTATTCAGATAGTCTTCGAGGTTGTAATAACGAATAAACGCAGTTTTGTATTTTGTTCTTATGATCTCATTTTTGGCATTCTCTGCTTCTGTAAGTGTGTTGTACACTCCTGTTACGTACCGGTAATATTCATCCTTTCCTTTTTGAATTTCTATATTTAATGAATTGTTTAATTCATCGGGCTCAATTCTTTGAACAGAAGCCATTAACTGAATTGTATATTTTCCATTTTCATAGTTATGCACAGGTTTTGTTTCCGGTATTTCTTCGTATGTTATGGTTTCAACAGATGAATTTTCAACAACATTTTCATAAGTAGTTTCATCAGGTGGTTCATACTCCTCAATAAGAATGGATTCCGGTTCAACAATTTCAGATTTTTCCTCAATTGGAGCTACTGCAGCGGTAATTTCCTCAACATCGGGAACCGTTTTTTCAAGGAAGGGATAGACATAATAGTAATCTTCCGAATAGCCTGAACTGAAATCAACCAGATGGGTATAGGTGTTGTATTCGGGAGCAACAAAATTGATCATATAGTTGCCTTTACCAAGTTCAAAACTAAAACCTCCATTGATCTCGTCGGGTACAATAGAAAATATTTCATCATGAGTCTCTGTGCTGATCACTTCAATATTTGTACCTGTAAAATCAGTCGATCCGTCCTGAAAAGCTATTTGTCCGGAGATTTTATATCGTTTATAGGGATCATCCTGTAAAATTTCCAGGTGATACAGGTTGTAATTTCCATTGTAAGCGGGATCGCTCATAGCAACATAGGCATATGAACCGTCCCCTGAAGGAATGTAATGAATGTCGTCATCGAAAGTATTTAAAGGATAGCCGATATTTACCGGAGTTCCCCATTCATTGCTCCCATTGCTGACTGAATAGAAAACATCATATCCTCCAATATTTTCATGTCCTTCGGACTTAAAAAACAGTTTTGTGCCATTATAATTTATGACCGGCATGATTTCATTGCGTTTTGTATTTATTTTGTCTCCTAAATTCACAGGCTTTCCCCATTTGCCTTTTTCATCCTTTTCTGAGCGATATATGTCCATGCCACCATACCCGTCTTTTCTGTCACTGACAAAGTACAATGCTCTGCCATCAGGAGATTCACATGCATCCAAATCCCAATCTTTTCCATTTACAGGCTTATCCAGTCTGATCATTTTCTGCCATCTTTTATTCTTTTGAAATGTGTAATAAATATCACTTGATAAACCTGTTTCCACGGTTAAATAGATCCTCTCGTTATCAAAAGAAACAGAAGAGGGATAGCACTCGCTTTTTACACCGAGGTAAGTAGTAATTTTTATGGGTTCGCTCCAAATTCCACCTATTTTTTCCGAATAGTAGATATCATCCTTGTTGTACTTTCCTTTCACTGAATAAAACAACATGGTCTCATCATGATTTACTACGGGATATTGTTTCGACTTATCAGAAATGAGTGAGCTTCCCAAATCCGTTTTCGTGTAATATACGGGGTTTTTCTGCATACGTTGAGCAGTATAGCAAGATTCGATCAATTGATTTGCCAGTTCAATCTCATCCTGATCTTTTCCAAGCAATGAAATGTATTGATTCAGCAATTCAATGGCTTTTGGTATATTGTTTTCCAGTTTAGAAGCAATGGCGTAATATTTTAAAACCTCAAGCGGCGCATTGGTCTCTTTTGGACTTCCGTATTTATAATCAGTTGAAGCAAACGGGGCAGCTTTTTTTAAAAACTCAATGGATTCTTTTTTTCTGCCAACGATATGCATCAGGCATAATCCGTTCAGAAAATTAAGATTTGGATTATCCGGCTCAGACTTTAAAAGCTTTTCATAGGTTTTTTGTGCTTTTTCGTAATCGTTTTGTAATAAAGCCATATCAGCTTCAAAGAAATCAGTTTTATTGAAATTCTGTCCGGAAACAAATAGTATACTATTTAATAAAAAACAACTGAATAAAACATTAATTTTCATGACCCCCGCAAATAAAAATTCTTTTCGTAGATTAAATTACACAGATTAACAACAAGTTGCAAAATAATTTATCAATCGACACAAGAAATAACTAACAAAATACGGTTCAAAATTGTTTGTGCGCTAACTGTAAGTCATCTTAAACCGGCATCCCGCATAGACGAAATTTATCCAGGTACAATACCATATTCATTGTATTGCGGCAGGAATTGAAAATTACAGCCAGTATGAGGACATTGAAAAAAAATTGTCTGAAGCGGTTATAATATAATAATTTTCAATGTGTTCTACTGAAATTTTTTCCGTTATTGATTTGATAAATTCATAATATTCTTAATTTTATTCCCGTTACAATTCTTACCTGGAAAGTAAATGGGAAAATCCAAGAATATCGAACCTGAAAAAAGCGATAAGCGAAAAATCAAGAAAAAATTCTATGAAAAAGAACTTCGGAAGCTTCAGATAGAGCTTGTTAAGTTACAGGAATGGATAAAAACCAAAGGTCTCAAAGTAATTGTGGTTTTTGAAGGAAGAGATGCTGCAGGAAAAGGCGGAGTTATCAAGCGTATTTCTCAGAGTCTGAATCCGAGGGTATGCAGGGTTGTTGCCTTGGCAACTCCTACGGAACGAGAAAAAACGCAATGGTATTTCCAAAGATATGCTGCACATCTTCCGGCTGCCGGAGAGATGGTGTTGTTTGACCGCAGCTGGTACAACCGGCCAGGAGTGGAGAGGGTTATGGGATTTTGCACTGATGATGAATACCAGGAATTTATGCGTTCGT
>CAZWFM010000230.1:0-4026 GCA_964633185.1 uncultured Bacteroidales bacterium
GCGCAGACTATGAGTATTAACACAGAGATTAAACCAAACATAACAAATACTTTTAAGAGTTATTAATCAGTTTTTTAATTTTTAAAATTTGACCTGCAAAGTAAGCACTTTTTTCCGGATATTTCAAGCTTAATTTCTCGTAAGCAAATATTGCTTTTGCATAATGTCCCTGTTTGATGTATATCTGTGCAAGTGTATCAGTAAAGAAGCTCTCATGTTCCGTAACACTTTCCTTTGAAATATCCTCGTTTACTATATTTTCTTTTCTGGGGACTATTCTCGGATTGGTTTCTATAAATTTATCAATAAGAGATCCCTGCAAATTTCTTTTTGGTATTCCCGCATGATCTTCCTCGGAAATTTTATCATGTTCATCAGCCTCGGTAGTCTCAGCTTCCGATATTTCCTGTTCAGGAGTATCTTTTTCAATCGATACCCGTTCTTCAGCCTGAAGCTCTTTTGAACTTGAAGTTAATTTATCGTCAATGGCATCAAGCCAGGAGGTAAAAGAAAGAGAATCCTGAACAACTGATGTATCCTTTTTCAAAGGTTTTTCCTCAACAGGGCTTGCTAACTCATCTTCATGAAATTCAATGAGATCGGATGATGAGATTTGTCGGACAGTTTCATCTGCAATTGGTTCCTCTGAAGTAATTTCATCAGACTGTTTTGACAACTCAAAAAATTCTTTTCCTTTAACAATATTTTTTGTGGAGCTATTCAAAGAGTATGTCTTATCATCCAACTGAATGCCATTACCATATTCTTTTCTTATATCAATGGCTAATCCGGGTATCAATTCAATTTCAGCCGAAGGAGTCATTTTATAATAGCTTAGCTGGTCATTGATCGTACTGGAAATGTTTTCTTTAAGGGAATCTTTAATTTCTTTTTCAACCGTAACCTGTTGAAATTCAACTAATCTTGGATCTTTGCTTTGAGTGCTGCCTGGCAATTTATGGAGTAAATAATACAGTATTTTTCTGTCCGAAACATAAGTAGCTGTAAGATGGAGTATGTTTTTATTAACTTCTGAACTAACATTCTGAATGTTCTTAATATGCAACAATCTGGCGGTCTGAAAAAAAGGATATTTCTCAATCAGTTCATCGAAAGCTTTCAGGCTTTCTCTATCAAGTTTTTCCGGAGTTTTTATGTAGCTGGTTATATTTGAAACCATCATTCTTTGTTGTCTACCAGTTTACAAATGCTTTGTTGTATATCTTATCGAGGATCTCATCAATAATTTCTTCCGTTAATTCTTCTTCAACAGATTTAAAATTCTGAGAGCTGTCAAAAACTCTGAAAGCTGAAAAGCTTGTATCGAAATTGTTATCCGGATTATGAGAATTCGTATACTTTACACGAATTGCTATTGTAAACCGGGTTTTGGCTGCAACATCTCCTGCAACAACAGCCTCAAGGTTAATCTGGTAATTTTTAATTTCTCCGGAAAAATCAACATCACCAATGGTGTTTACTACTCTGAGTTTTGTATTGCTTTCAAGGTACTCTTTCAAACCATCTGTGAATTTTTGGCTAAGTGTTGGATTTATTCTGGTGGCACGATTTGCAAAATACTGTACCGACGCTGTTTCAAGATTTGGGTCAAGACTTCCTCCTTTTGTGCTGTATGACATTGTGAAACAACCTGAATACATGAAAAGTATCAGGAGTGGAAATACAAAATATAGTTTCATTTCACTCTTCATTTAAGTTGTACTCTTTAATCTTTCTATACAATGTACGTTCTGAAATCCCCAATTCTTGTGCAGCATGCTTACGTTTTCCTTTATGTTTTTTTAAAGCTTTAAGAATCAATTCTTTCTCTTTTTCTTCAAGTGACAATGATTCCTCGATTATTTCTTCTGTATCTTGAATATTTGTATCTTCTTGCTTTTTCATTTCAATTGGTTTGTCGGCAATGTCATTGGGATGTAATACCGGAGACTTTTCCTGGTAGAGCTTTTGAATTATCCGGGCATTGTTTTCATGAAGGTCATCGTCTATTGTTCCTTTTTGCATGAGATCAAGTACCAGTTTTTTTAAATCTCCCATATCATTTTTCATATCAAACAGGATCTTATAAAGAATCTCACGCTCGGTATTGAATGTTTTCTGGTCAATAGGAGAATCATACAATGCAGGAAGCTTATTCTCATAATAATCAGGCAGGTAACTCCTGATGGTATTGGTATCGATCTCTCTGTTGGTTTCGATCACTGAAATTTGTTCGGTTATATTTTTCAGTTGCCTGATGTTGCCGGGCCATCTGTAATTTAACAGAACCAGTTTGGCATCTTCGGTTAATGATATGGGAGGCATTCTGTTGGTTTCAGCAAAATCAACGGCAAACTTTCTGAACAGGAGATAAATGTCTTCTTTTCTTTCCCGTAAGGAAGGAATATGAACGGGAACGGTATTTAAACGATAGAACAGATCTTCACGAAATTTTCCTTCGCCGATGGCTTTTTGAATATCAACATTTGTAGCAGCGATTACACGTACATTGGTTTTAATGTTTTTTGACGAACCAACGCGCAGAAATTCTCCCGCCTCCAGAACCCGAAGTAGTCTTACCTGTGTTGACAATGGCAATTCAGCTACCTCATCAAGAAATATTGTACCTCCGTTTGCCACCTCAAAATAACCTTTCCTGCTGTCGTATGCCCCTGTAAATGAACCCTTTTCATGACCGAATAATTCCGAGTCGATTGTTCCTTCGGGAATTGCACCACAGTTAACAGCGATATAAGAACCATGTTTACGGGAAGAGAAATTATGAATGATCTGTGGAAATGCTTCTTTTCCTACACCGCTCTCCCCCGAAATAAGTACCGATAAATCGGTAGGAGCAACTTGTACTGCAATATCAATTGCCCTGTTCAGACCTACTGAGTTTCCAATGATTCCAAATCTCTGTTTAATACGCAGAACATCCATATTTATTCAAGAAAAATTGTCAGTTATACTCAATACTTCATAATACTTTTCGTATTAATTAGTAAAGTAGTCGTTGAAATTGAAGTAACTGACAAAATTACAATATTAAAAGATTTTTGCATATTTACTTCAGCTTAAATCAATACTTATACACATGGCTGCATTTGTTGGAATAATTCCATCGAGGTATCAATCGAGCCGTTTTCCGGGGAAACCGCTGGCCGATATGGCAGGAAAAACAATGATACAAAGGGTTTATGAGCGGGCAAAAAAAGCATTGGATGATGTTGTTGTGGCCACTGACGATAAAAGGATATTCAAAGCTGTTGAAGAATTCGGGGGAATAGCAATAATGACTTCATCAAATCATCAGACAGGTACCGACAGGTGTGCAGAAGCATTAGAAAAAATTAAAACAATCGTATCAAAAGTATTCGATGTGGTCATCAATATTCAGGGCGATGAGCCATTTATACAAAAGGGACAGATTGAGTTGCTCAGAACCTGCTTTGCCGATAAAAATACCCGGATAGCTACACTGATTAAACCTGTTGAAAACAAGGATATACTATTTGACAGCAACCGTCCCAAGGTTGTTATTGATAACCAGGGATTTGCCATGTATTTTAGCCGATCACCCATTCCGCATTTGAGGGATGTTAAAGATGAAGAATGGTACCTGAAACACAAATACTTCCAGCATATTGGTATGTATGCATACCGAAGTGATGTGCTGAGAGAAATTACGAAACTACAACCAACGATACTTGAAAAGGCTGAATCGCTGGAACAACTTCGTTGGCTGGAGAATGGGTACAAAATAAAAACGGTGGTTACCGAACATGAAAGTTATGGCATTGATACTCCCGAAGATATAGAAAATGTTATTCGCATGGGATTTGTGTAGAATATAAGCCTAATCCTGTAGAACGAATTCCTGTTCTGTAGAATAAAACAAATAAGTTAAGGATGCCCTTTGATTTAGTACCTGGTTTCAATTACATTCCAGTCCAGAATATTCCAGAATCCATTTACATAATCGGGCCTTCTGTTCTGGTATCCCAAATAATAGGCATGTTCCCA
>CAZWFM010000231.1:0-1262 GCA_964633185.1 uncultured Bacteroidales bacterium
CTATTGTTATTGTTTTTAAAGGGAAAAACGAATACAATGCAGCCTGGTTAATTTTACTTGCAGCCTTGTTTGATTTTCTCGACGGACTTCTTGCACGGGCATTCAACGCCAAATCAGAATTCGGAAAACAACTTGATTCTCTTGCAGATGTTGTAAGTTTTGGAGTAGCTCCCTCGATCATACTTTTTCATTGGATTTATCTCGTTTTGACCGAACGATCGGCAGACAGTACATTTGAATTGATATCGGCAAATTTTACACAAAGTCTGATTTTATTTTGTCCCTTGTTATTTGCAGCGGCTGCTGCATTAAGACTTGCAAGGTTTAATATTGCTAAGACTGAGAGTAATCTTTTTTATGGTTTGCCTACTCCTGCTTCAGCTTTAATTGTTGCTGCTTTCTGGCTTATCTTAGGTAGTACAGAGAATAGGCAAGTAAAAGATCTGATGCTGAATCTTTATCTTGTTTTTGGGGTTCTGATCGTTTTGATCTTCCTCATGTTATCCAAAATAAAAATGTTATCAGTTAAATTTCAGGGGTTATCATTTGTAAAAAATATCTTACAGTATATATTAATAATTGTATCACTATTGTTGATCATTCAATTTAAAGTATCAGGAATTTTATTTGCTTTGATTTTTTATATTTTATTGTCTTTAATTTCCATACCACTTACAAAAACAGATACATAAATATTGATACCCATTCAGTATTCTTAAAAAACACCTGTCCTTGTTAATTTTTGTTGAACAAGAGACAGGCTTTTTTGTATATATAGAAACAAGTAACGGATGAACATCCTTAAGATAATTATTCCTGGACTTATAATAGCATTTTTTTTTCATTGTTTTTGGTTCACCGGTTGCGAATATTCATGTTTATGATACTAACTTTGTGGCAATTCATTTTCATTCAATTCCTTTGGTGGAGTACGTTTAAAGGAATAATTAATTTTTTCCGCCATTGATTAAATTATTTCTGGCAATATATTGCTTTTAATAAAAAAACCTATACCTTTGCAAGCCGATTTTTATTGAGTTTAGTACTAAAAACGTTTGTATGCCGACTATACAGCAATTGGTCAGAAAAGGAAGAAAAAAAATTGAAGACAAGAGTAAAGCTCCTGCATTGGATGCTTGTCCTCAACGTAGAGGTATATGTGTTCGAGTATATACTACAACTCCAAAGAAGCCTAATTCTGCAATGCGAAAAGTTGCCAGAGTAAGGTTAACAAATCAGAAGGAAGTGAATGCATATATTCC
>CAZWFM010000231.1:1362-4026 GCA_964633185.1 uncultured Bacteroidales bacterium
GAAAAGTTGCCAGAGTAAGGTTAACAAATCAGAAGGAAGTGAATGCATATATTCCAGGTGAAGGGCATAATCTTCAGGAGCACTCTGTTGTATTAATTCGTGGTGGAAGAGTGAAAGATCTTCCCGGAGTCAGGTACCATCTCATTCGGGGCGCACTTGATACAGCTGGTGTAGATGGCAGGACACAACGCCGTTCAAAATACGGAACGAAAAGACCAAATAAGTAATTTTAAGTACAATTGATTCATGAGAAAAGCAAAGCCCAAAAAGAGAATATTATTACCGGATCCAAAATTTAATGACCCGCTGGTTACAAGGTTCATTAATAACATGATGCTGAATGGCAAGAAGAGTGTTGCATACAGAATTTTTTATGATGCACTTGAAATTGTTGAGCAAAAAGGGAAAAATCTGGAAGGCTCTGCTTTGGATATTTGGAAAAAGGCATTGGAAAATATAACTCCCCAGGTGGAAGTAAAAAGTCGTAGGGTTGGTGGTGCAACCTTTCAGGTTCCTACTGAGATTCGTCCTGACAGAAAGGTTTCCATAAGCATGAAAAATTTGATTCTTTTTGCCAGCAAACGGGGAGGACAATCAATGAGTGATAAACTTGCAGCTGAAATTCTGGCTGCTTACAATGAAGAAGGAGGAGCATTTAAAAAGAAAGAAGATACTCACAGGATGGCTGAAGCGAATAAGGCTTTTGCGCATTTTAGATTTTAGTGAGGTTTTTTGACATAACGGATAATCAATATAGTTGCTAGCTGATAATTAGTGTTTCAATGAATTCGAGCCTGAAATATACAAGGAATATAGGTATAATGGCCCATATCGATGCCGGTAAGACTACCACTACCGAGAGAATCCTATTCTATACAGGGATTACACATCGTATGGGTGAGGTTCACGATGGAGCTGCTACCATGGACTGGATGGTTCAGGAGCAGGAAAGAGGTATTACTATTACATCAGCAGCCACCACTTGTTTCTGGAATTACAAAGATCAGGAATACAAAATTAATATTATTGATACCCCCGGTCATGTTGACTTTACTGTAGAGGTAGAGCGATCTCTTCGTGTACTTGACGGTGCTATTGCTGTATTTTGTGCAGTTGGCGGTGTGGAGCCTCAGTCAGAGACCGTTTGGAGGCAAGCTGACAAGTATAGCGTTCCACGCATTGCTTTCGTAAATAAAATGGACAGGGTTGGTGCTGATTTTTATGGTGTTGTTTCACAAATAAAGGAAAAGCTTGGTGCAAATCCTGTACCTATGCAATTGCCAATAGGCTCTGAAGATAATTTTATAGGTATTATAGATCTCATAGAAAGGCGGACAATTGTTTGGAAAGAAGATGAAACATTGGGTGTAAAATATGAATATTCTGAGATTCCTGAAGATATGATTGATACGGTTGAGGAATGGAGAGAAAAATTGATTGAAGCAGTATGCGAAACAGATGATGAATTACTTGAACGTTTTTTTGAGGACCGGGAATCCATTACTGTTGAAGAATTTATGGAAGTTACACGTAAAGCAGTAATTAATCGTACAATTGTTCCGGTTATGTGCGGGTCTGCTTTTAAAAACAAAGGGGTCCAAAGACTTCTTGATGCAATTACCGCCCTTTTACCAAGTCCTGTTGACATTGGAGCAGTAAAAGGACTCAATCCGAAAAATGATGAGGA
Organism: uncultured Bacteroidales bacterium; assembly: GCA_964633185.1. Taxonomy (GTDB): domain Bacteria; phylum Bacteroidota; class Bacteroidia; order Bacteroidales; family UBA10428; genus UBA10428. Next base: position 3,050 of record CAZWFM010000231.1, read on the forward strand.
AATAACTCGTGAGCCGGATCCATCACAACCATTGGCTGCCCTGGCTTTTAAAATTGCTACTGATCCGTTTGTTGGAAGACTTGTATTTATAAGGGTCTATTCAGGGACACTTAAAGCTGGCGATGTAGTGTTTAATCCACGGACTCGCAAAAAAGAAAGAATAAATCGTTTGTATCAGATGCATGCAAATAAGCAGAATCCAAAAGAAAAAATTGAGGCAGGAGATATCTGTGCAGGTGTTGGGTTTAAAGACCTGATTACCGGTGATACCTTATGTGATATTAAATTCCAGATCTCACTGGAATCAATGACTTTTCCGGAACCTGTGATCGGAATTGCCATAGAGCCTAAAACTCAGGTAGATATTGACAAGTTATCAGGAGCGCTGAACAAACTGGCAGAAGAAGATCCGACCTTTAAGATCACTACCGATAATGATTCAGGGCAAACAATAATCTCGGGAATGGGAGAACTGCATTTGGAGGTTTTAATTGACAGACTGAAAAGAGAGTTTAATGTGGATTGTAATATAGGTGCACCGCAGGTAGCTTATAAGGAAGCTATTACCACAGTTGTTGAGCATCGTGAGGTATTTAAAAAGCAAACGGGTGGGAAAGGGAAGTATGCGGATATTACTGTTGTCTTTTCACCTGCAGACGAAGAGGTCAGGGGATTGCAGTTTATTGATGAAATAAAAGGAGGAAATATTCCAAAAGAATATATACCTGCAGTTGAAAAAGGATTTAAGGAAGCTATGCGCAATGGGGTACTTGCCGGCTACCCATTGGATAGCTTAAAAGTTGTTCTGAAAGATGGTTCATATCATTCCGTGGATTCAGATTCTTTGTCATTTGAAATCTGTGCTAAACAGGCTCTGAGAAATGGACTAAAAAAAGCGAAATCAGTATTACTTGAACCTGTCATGTCTGCAGAAGTTGTGACTCCTGAAGAGTATATGGGAGATGTTATTGCTGATT
>CAZWFM010000232.1:0-4020 GCA_964633185.1 uncultured Bacteroidales bacterium
AAGGCTTTTCTGATCAGAACTTTATCACCCTTTTTGTCACAACGAATACAATCTGTAAGCAATTGATTGAATTCTCTTTTTACTTCAATCTCTTCTGTTGTAAGGGTAACACTCATTGTAAAAATATTAGAATGCGATTAAAACTCCTTGGTACAAAGTTAACGAATTTGAGCTAAAAACAGATAGTATTTGAATGTGATGATTATTGTCTGGCAACTGTTACACTACCATGTAGTACGATTAACTCCCAATTTTCGTTTTTATATTCCAGTTGATACCGATATACTCCTTGCGGTACAAACTCTCCTCCATTATATGATCCGTCCCATTCCGGATTGTAAGGATCAGTTGAATGAAAAACAAGATTTCCCCAGCGATTGAAAATTTTGAAATCAAAATATTCAGGTATAAAATCCATTCTGGACGGTCCGAAAGTATTGTTGTCAGATGCTCCTGGAATAAATGCATCATAGGCAAATTCAATATTGATTTCCAGCCGGACACATTCGATGTTCGATTTGCTAACGGCCGGCTCTGAAGAGATTGGATTACCCGGACCCTCAAGGGCTGTTATCCTGTAACAAACTTCTGCACCTATGTTTTGATTCATCCTGTTATCAAAAGATTCAGAAAATTGATTATCAGCTTCACCAATAATCTGGAAGTTATCTTCATCTGAGTATCTCCGTTCAACGGAATACGATTGCACACCGCCCAGCCATTCAAAATACTCCGACCAGCTTAAGTTAACTGTTGTACCGTTCAATTCTGCGTTTAACAAAATGGTGCCGGCCGTATTACCCGATATATCAATAATTTGATCACAATAATTGATAGCCTGAAGTTTATAATAATATGGATTTAAGGAAGCATCTACTGCATCAGTATATTCAATTTCATGATTCGCAGTCACAATTGTATTCACTGAATCATAAGGTCCTTCAGGTAAAGGAGATGATCGAAAAAGAGTATATGTTTGAAGTTCTGAATTCGGGTCAATGGAAAATTGAATGTACGGATTATTAGTTGAATTTACCGTTCCAAAATCGGCATGGATATATTCCGGATAAACTGAATGGAATGTGTTTTCATCTACACGGTTTGAATAGGAAGTATGTTGTTCTGCATTGTTTCTTTCGGCAATAATAAAGAAACTAAAATTACTTTCAGGTTCAAGATCTGTGAGAACAGTCTCATTTACTCCTTCCGGAAGAGTCTGCAGTATTTCAACTGTACCTGCTTCTGTATAATTGCATACAGAGTAAGTGGCAATTTCACCGCGCCATCTGTTGTAATCATTCCATATCAGCGTTGCTGATGCTGTGCAAGAGTCATAATCAGCGCTCAAAAAAATGGTGCTGTCGATTTCCGATAAAGGACTGTCATCAGTTAATGTATACGCTTTTATGCAATATCCCAGTGATTTATTGTTCACATCGGGAGTATAATAGCTGAATTCCAATTCATCTGTCTGGGCAATGGGATCGGCTGATTGTGAACCACCGGCACCGGTTATACGCCATTCACAAACTTCATAGTAATCGATACCGGGCGTGGCCGAAGGGTTCCAGTAAATGTGCACCTCCTGTGTTTGCAGATCGACTGTAACCCTTGTTATTTCAGGTGAATCAACCGGAATTTGTGCACTAACCAAATTGACATATAATACTAAAAAGAAAAGACAGGCAATAAAACGCAACATAAGTTTTAAGAATACTTTGGATCAAAACGATATTACTCTCTAAATTATTTCAGTCAGAATACAAAGACTGTAAATATTCAATCATCTTTTTTGTATAAAGATATTTATAAAAACTAAGGTATAATTCCTGATTTTTAACAAAAGATACAATAGTATTTATGAATTTTACTTTTGTGAATAAGATATTCCGCATCAGGATTAATCTTTGAGAAGAAGAAGTTAGTTTCGGGATTCGTAAGTATTATATGCCGGATGATATGAAACATTATATTTGTTTTTTGTTTTGACTTGATTGAAATGGGAAAGGGAATAATAATAAAAGTTTACTTTAGTGATAGAAATCTCAATCTGAATCAAAATGCATAAACAATTCAGAATTGATGAAAGAATTATTGACAAGGTTTACAATTTGGCGTAACAAACATGTAACTGACAGACAGCTAATACTGGCATTAAGTGTTTTTATCGGTATTTTGGTTGGTTTTGCGGCCGTTATTATTAAGAATCTTGTACGTATCATAGAAACATACCTTGATAATCTTGCAAACTATAAAAGTGGATTGTTATACATCCTTTTCCCAATTGTGGGATTGTCTTTGACCGTACTTTTTATCAAGTATATTAATCGCAGACCGGTTCGCCATGGAATACCGGGAGTACTGTTTTCAATATCTAAAAATCATGGCAGGATGAATACCCATAATTTGTATTCTTCGATTCTGACAAGTGCTTTAACGGTCGGTTTTGGAGGTTCAGTCGGATTAGAAGGTCCAACTGTTGCTACCGGAGCAGCAATTGGATCGAATATTGGCAGAATGCTGAACTTGAGTTACAAACAAATTGTATTATTGCTGGGTTGTGCAAGCGCTGGTGCTATGGCTGCTATATTCAAAGCTCCTATTGCTGCAGTTGTATTCTCACTTGAAGTTATCATGCTTGATTTGACGATGTCGGCCATTGTTCCTTTGCTTATAGCTTCAGCCACTGCAACTTTAACTTCTTATTATTTTTTAGGGCAAGCTGTATTGTATTCATTTTCTGTTACGGAGAAGTTCCAGATGAACCAACTTGTCTGGTATCTTTTATTTGCACTGTTTACAGGAATAGTTGCTGTCTACTTTTGTAAGGTCTACAACTTCATTACTGAACTTTTTGAGAAAATACACAATGTATTTTACAGGTTGCTTATCGGGGGTTTGCTTTTGGGAATTGTGATCTTTTTTCTTCCCTCGCTGTATGGTGAAGGATATGAGGTCATCAATGCAAGTTTAAAAGGACAATATGGATTGTTGTATGAAAATACGCTCTATTTTTCATTGAGAGGAAGCGTATTTTACACATTTTTTGTGTTCCTGATCATATTGTTATTCAAGGTGGTAGCAACATCATTGACGTTTGGTAGCGGAGGTGTGGGAGGTATTTTTGCGCCTACCTTATTTACAGGAGGAATTGCAGGGCTTTTTTATTCACAACTATTAGGAATTGCAGGGATTGATGTAAATCCGGCGAATTTTGCTCTTGTTGGTATGGCAGGTATGATTGCTTCTGTTATCCAAGCGCCTCTTACTGCCATATTTCTTATTGCGGAAATTACCGGGGGTCATCAATTGTTCATGCCACTGATGATTGTAGCAACTTTGTCTTATGCGACCACAAAGATATTTGTGTCAAACTCTGTCTACACAATGCAACTTGCAAAGCGGGGTGAACTCATAACTCACCATAAAGACAAGGCTCTGCTGATGATGTTGCGGATTAATGAACTGATTGAAAAAGATTTTAATGTTTTAAGACCTGCCGATACTATGGAGCAGTTGATAGAAACCATTAAATTTGCACATCGGAATATTTTCCCGGTTGTTGAGAAAGACGGATCCTTCAGGGGGATTATTAAACTGGATGATATAAGACATATCATGTTTGATAATGAATTGTATGCCAGAATTTATGTCAGGGATTTAATGTTTATGCCTGAATATGTCATTTTATCTACCGATACTGTTGAGGAAGTAGCAATGAAATTTCAGAAGAGCGGGAGATACAATATCGTGGTTCTTGAACACGGCAAGTACCTGGGATTTATTTCAAGGGCAAAATTGTTTTCCAGCTACAGAAGTCTCTTAAAGGATTTTTCTGAAGAATAAAGACTATATGATTATCCGTAATACTGCCAATTGGCCAAGATCACACACCCCTAAATCCCCTCTCAAGAGGGGACTTACTACTCGTAAAGTCTTCCCCCTCTTTGAGAGGGGGATACAGAGGGTGTGTCGTTCCACCGAACAAAATACTACCATAGGTAAAAATGCGGACAATCA
>CAZWFM010000233.1:0-4020 GCA_964633185.1 uncultured Bacteroidales bacterium
CTTACACTGCGGTTTGCAAAATGACCAATAACCGGTATGTTATAGCGTCTTTGTTGTCTTTTTTGCGAAACGGTAATATTCATATCCATGTTTATTGTTTTAAAACGTTTGTTTTATCAGGAAGTTACATAAATGTACAAAAAATACAGAATGAATTATCAACTGTTTTTAAAACTTCTGATGGAATTCACTGGTTGTTAACATATTATTCGCTATGCTCGTGAGAATAGTTCCTCGCCGCTTGTGGCGAGGAGCTTCAATCATTACAACAGTTTTTTAGGTTGCCCGGTAGTTTCAATAACATTCGACCACAACTCGCCTTCGGTTGATATTCTTTTTCTTTTTGCAACAGCCATTGGAATAGGAAGCACAGTAAAATGGGTATTCCAGTATCCTACAACAAACCCTGTTCTTCCTGCCATTACTGCATGCACAGCATTCTGTGCCAGAATATTACAAAAGAGACTGTCATTGGCATTGGCAGGTGAACTTCTGATAATGTAACTCGGATCGATATATTTCAGGGTAAATGGAAAATTCTGTTTTCTGAATTCTTCCTTAATGGTATCTCGTAAATAAACACCAATATCATTGTACTTAATATTGCCTGAAGCATCTTTTTCAATCGATTGATCCTGAAACAAGTTCTGTCCTGCACCTTCAGCTACTACAATCAGTGCATGATGCTTCCTTTCAAGCCTTTCTTTTAATATTTGAAGAAATCCTTTCGGACCGTACAGTTCAAATTCTACTTCAGGTATCAGCACAAAATTAACTTCCTGTACAGCCAGTGCTGCATTGGCAGCAATAAAACCCGAATCGCGTCCCATTAATTTTACCAGGGCAATTCCGTTATAGGCTCCTTTGGCTTCATTGTGTGCTCCCCTTAGAACAGAAGTAGCAATGGTAAAAGCAGATTCAAAACCAAATGATTTCTCGATCAGGTTGATGTCGTTGTCTATGGTTTTCGGAATACCGGCTACTGCTATTTTCAATCCGCGTTTTTTTATTTCTTCTGTGATAGCATGAGCCCCTCGGAGAGAGCCGTCTCCACCAATAGTGAATAAAATATTGACATTCATCCTTTCCAGTGCATCCACTATTTCGCCAACATCCTGGGGTCCTCTTGAAGTACCTAATATAGTGCCTCCCTGCATGTGAATGTCTTCCACTTCTCCAGGTGTTAATTCAATAATATCATGTTTATATTTCGGTATAAATCCTTCAAATCCGTATTTAATGCCAATGACCCTTCTTACACCATAGCGATCGAAAAGTTGCATTACCAATCCCCTGATAACGTTGTTTAGTCCGGGGCACAGACCTCCGCAGGTAACAATTGCGACTTTGGTTTTTGCAGGATCAAAATAGATAAACTCTTTCGGGCCAGCTTTTTCAAAAGATACAGGTTCAATATTTTTATCCATGCAACCTTTATAGTATCTGATATCAGATTTCATAACGATACGCTGATCGTCCTGTATGTAATTAAATATTCCATCGTCATCTTTCTTGGAAAGGTTCAGAGGAGATTCGACAGTACAATTCCCAAGCTTGGGAACAATGAATTGTTCAGCTGTATACATAATGTTGATAAATATTAAAATTCAAAAATACACATTTCCTGCTTACTGAAGTTTAAGATAAAAATATATTACAATGGCTTGTTGAATATATTATATTACTGTTTTCAACTGCTGAATAACTTTTTCCCATGTATAGAAATTCATGGCATATTCTTGCATTTGTTTCATTGAACTCAGCAATTGGCCTGGTGAGAGCATATTGATCTGATGAGTAAGTTCAGTGGCATCTTGAAAATAAAAAGCAAGATCTCGTGTGGTATTTCTATTGGATACAGAGTCAAAGGCAAGAATAGGACAGCCTGCATACATTGCCTCAATAAGCGTCGGATTGGTTCCTCCCGCACTATGACCATGAATGTATATTTTACATTGCTTTCTGTATTTCTGTAACAATTCAGACTGGCTGTAAAGAGGGCCTTGAAAATAATATGTCGGGAATGATGATAAGTTTTAGCAAGGTTTCTTCCTAATCTTGTTTTTGACGAGTTTGAAATAATGATCAGGTCAAGATGACTGATATTCTCAAATGCTTTAATGATGAGTTGCAGATTGTTTTCGGGTTCAGCTCTGCATATCATTAAAGCGAAAGGTTTTGTATGCAATACCTCATTGTTTTTGATCTCGGGCATATGATCTCCACCGTATTTTACATCGATCAGCTTGTTGTGATATTTTTCAGGTATATAATCTTTTAATGCAGAATTATCAAGAATTAAACAATCAGAATTCTTAATGGATTGTTTAAAGGAATAGTACAGGTATTTTTTTACGAGAAAATTCCATTTAGGTCTGATCCATTCCATACCATCAAGATGCGTTATGAATTTTACTTTTTTAATTCTACTAAAAAATGGTATGAATATTCCCGATCCTGCGCCAAGAATTAAAATAACATCAGATTTTCCGAGTGAGATAAGTATGGAAATCAAATCATAGAACACACTGAACGGACCATTTGCCCGTAACGGAAGGAATTTTCGGTTTATACCTTTCCACTTTCGTGTGCGTTCATTTTTATTGTAAAAACTCTTATCGCAAAAAACCGTAATTTCCATACTGTTTTTCAGCATTCCGGAAATATTTTCGGCAAAGGTTTCAAAACCACCATAACGTGCAGGTATTCCGGCACAGCCGATAATAGCAAGTTTTGTTTTCAAATTGACTACAGGATTTTCGTTTGTTAAGTTATTAACAACAGTCGATATTTGAAAAATATATGCATGAAATAAATTTAATCTGTTGTGGGGAAAATCATTTTAATTTTCAATTCATGATTTCATATTGATTTAATAATTCTCAAATAATTAATTAACAATAAGATACACATGCTAATAACGTAAGTGTATGATAAACAATAACTTAAGAAATTTTCATTTTTTTTTCATTTTTAATAAACTGATAATAAAATGAATAGAATCTTATTGTAAAAATCAAGAGTAAAACGATTTTTTTTTTATGTTTTTTTTCACAAAATTGCTTACTGAAAAATTAACAAACCCCAAAATTATAACAACCTAAAACTAAACAATATATAAAAAATGCATAGGGAAATTTGGAGTAATTGTCTTAAAGTTATTAAAGATAATGTACCTTCAATTAGCTTTAGGACATGGTTCGAACCAATAGTGCCGTTAAAACTTGAGAAGAACATCCTAACCATTCAGGTTCCCAGTCCATTTTTTTATGAGTATCTCGAAGAAAAATACATTGAGATAATTAGCAAAACTCTTAGAAAAGAACTTGGTTACGATGCAAAGCTTGAGTATAGTGTGGTAATGGATCACAATCCTGCGGTTAAGAGCAAACCTCTTACTGTTAAGCTTCCTGCCCATAATCAAAGGGAATTGAGGAACAGACCTGTATCCGTTCCTTTAAATGCTGATGAAAAAACAATTAAGAATCCATTCATCATTCCCGGTTTAAAGAAACTCGACATTGATCCCAGGTTAAATCCGGAAAATTCTTTTGCAAATTTCATTGAGGGAGAGTGCAACAGGCTTGCCAGATCGGCAGGTATTGCAGTAGCAAATAATCCGGGTGGAACAGCTTTTAATCCTTTGTTGGTTTATGGAGACTCAGGTCTGGGCAAAACTCATCTTGCACAGGCAATTGGAATTGAAGTCAAGGAAAAGTTTCCCGACAAAACGGTGCTCTATGTGAATGCCAATAAATTTCAGACACAGTTTGTTGAATCTATCAGGAACAATAACAAAAACGACTTTCTCCATTTTTATCAGATGATTGACGTCTTAATTATAGACGACGTGCATGAATTTGCCGGAAAAGAAAAAACGCAGGATACGTTTTTCCATATTTTTAATCATCTTCACCAATCCGGAAAACAACTTATTCTGACTTCAGATAAACCTCCTGTTGAATTGCAGGGTATGGAACAAAGACTTTTATCGAGATTTAAATGGGGACTATCAGCCGA
>CAZWFM010000234.1:0-3965 GCA_964633185.1 uncultured Bacteroidales bacterium
ATGGTGCAAACACCCAGGGAGTCTTCCTGAATGATCAGACCATCCTGGCCAAATGTATTTGCGGTAACAATAACAATCAAAACAATTGAATAGAGTATGGTTTTCATCGTGAACAGTTTCTTAAATACTGAAAATGAAATTAGTAAAGATTATATGAAGCAGAGTGTAAATAATGATGAAATAGGTAGGACAAATAGTTATTCGGCTAATTGGTGAAAGTTTAAGATCTGATGGTTTTTGATTTGCGAGGTCCCCGGCATAGTAAGTGTTACATATAATATAGCGACCAAACCTCCTTCAACTATTGAAGCTGTATAATACATTGATTTTTTGCCAATCTGAAGCCGTTGTAGACTAACTTAATCAGGAACCGCGAAGTGGTTCACTTTCGCAAAGGCTTCAGTAAATAATGTGTGAACTTATATGTATGGTCTGTTGCGGTTTTTCGGAAAGGATTTCACATGATCACTCATTCGCTGATAAAAAGGCTCTTGCTTGAATATTCAGGATCGCATGTCAGGTTTACCTGTAATTTTCGCAATCCAGCTTCATCACCCGGGGTAGGAATATGGGTAAGATGTACTTCGCAATCACGCAATCCTTTTAGGTTTTCCAATGCCATTTGTGCTGCCGGATTAGATAAAGCGCTGATACCAAGCATAATCAATGTTTCTTCCACATCGAGACTAACCATTTTGCCATTCAAAATATCTTTTTTCAAATAGGCCACCGAATCAATTATGTTTTCAGGCAAAATGTGCATATTATCGGGGATTCCGGCCAGGTGCTTGGTAGCATTCAAAATCAGACTTGAAGAGGCATGCATGAGGGGTGAATTTTTGCCTGTAATAATTGTCCCGTCATGCAATTCAATAGAGGCTCCGCAAAAGATTCCTGCATTGCCTTTTCCGTTTTTTTCAGCATTTTTTGCAGCTTCTCTTGCCGGCAATACCACTTTCCGGTCTTCAACTTCTGCACCTACTTTGTTCAAGATCTTAACAGCCCGATTAAGGGTGTCCTTATCCACCAGGCCCATAACATATTCCACAGCACACCTGAAGTACCTCCTGATAATCTCCTGATGTGATGCTTCTGTGATTATACTGTCGTTCACAAAACCCGAACTTGCACGGTTTACTCCCATATCCGTAGGAGATTGATACATAGACTCACCACCGGTTATTTTTTCAATGATCCCTTTGAGCAAATGAAAAGCTTCTATATCACGATTATAATTCACAGTCTTTACATTATAGGCTTTTAAATGATGTTCATCAATCAGAACTTCATCTTTCAGGTCAACAGTGGCCGCTTCATAGGCAATATTTACTTTATGATCGATAGGTATGTCCCAGATTGGAAATGTTTCAAATTTTGCATATCCTGCCTTGACTCCGTTTTTATACTCATGGTAGAGATTGCACAGGCAGGTGGCTAGCTTACCGCTACCCGGCCCCGGACCTGTAACAATAACAATAGGATTTGTGGTCTTGATGTATTCATTTGCCCCATACCCCTGATCACTTACAATCAGGTCAACATCCGTAGGATATCCTTTTGTAGGATAATGCAAATAGACCTTCACTCCCCTTAACTCAAGTTTGTTCTTAAAAGCCTTTGCAGGAGACTGATTCTGATAACGGGTGATAACCACAGCGGTAACATCTATGCCCCATTCCCTGAAATCATCAATGGTTTTTAATGTATCCACATCGTAAGTAATACCAAAATCCGCCCTGATTTTTTTTCTTTCAATAGCACCTGCATGAATGCATAGAATTACATCAATTTTGTCTTTTAATATTTGTAAAAGCCGCATCTTAACATTCGGATCAAATCCCGGCAGCACTCTGGATGCATGATAATCATATAAAATCTTACCTCCAAATTCAAGGTACAATTTATGATTAAACCGGTTCACTCTTTCAAGAATAGCAGATGTCTGCTCCCGGAGGTATTTCTTATTATCAAATCCAATGTGATTTGTATCTTTCATTTTACTTCCTTAGTATATTAATCAGGATCCATATCGGACTTCAATATTAGTAAAATATTCAATTTAAGAAATTTCCGGCGGTAAAATAAAAGAATAAATATTCATATGGAGATAAGGTCAACTTTGAATATGCAGACCACAAAAACGAACCTGATGTATCAGTGAGATATGAACATTTAACAGCTCTGTTTCGGAAAGGCAAAATATATGTTTATACTCAGCAAATCAGTCACCTGAATGATATTCTGTGCTTGACCCGGAATCCATGATTATTTACTGGATTGACTTCGTCGAGCACTTCGTGGTTCCTGCTTTCGCAGTTATGTTTCCGTTCGTATAATTTAATCCATCCTCATTCAGGACGACAAACCATACACGGGAAAGTAAAAACATCCGCATCACAATTTCTCAAACCCGGCCTGGAAAAATCTCAGATATTCAGGTTCATAAACCATCTTCAATCCTTTGATTGAATCCCTTCGTTCATAGACTCTTTGCACAGATTCTGCAATAACATCCATGTGTGCTTGTGTATAAACCCTTCGGGGAATGGTCAGTCTGACAAGCTCCAAACTCGGATAATTGTGTTTCCCGGTTTCCTTATCTCTGCCAGCTGAGACTATACCTCTTTCCATGGCTCTGACACCGGAATCAACATATATTTCAGCAGCAAGTGTTTGTGCCGGAAATTCATCCTGGGGAATATGAGGCAAAAATTCTTTCGCATTGAGAAAAATGCCGTGAGTTCCTATCGGTTTTACAATTGGGATTCCCATTTTAAGCAGTTTTTCTCCAAGGTAGAATACCTGACCAACCCTTGCTTTAATATGGTCATCCTGCAAAGATTCTATGATCCCGATGGCAAGAGCTTCCATGTCTCTTCCCGCCATACCGCCATAAGTATGAAGTCCTTCATAAATGACAACCATGTTTCGGGCTTTATCAAATACATCCGGATCATTTACCGCAAGAAATCCTCCGATATTTACCATGGCATCCTTTTTAGAACTCATGGTGGCTCCATCGGTCAAGGCACATATCTCATATACTATTTCTGCTACGGATCTATCCTGATATCCCTCCTCATTTTGCTGAATCATAAACGCATTTTCTGCCACACGGGTCATATCGTGAATAATTTTTATCCCATATATGCTGGTCATTTTACGCAGCGCTTTGAGATTTTCAAGAGATATCGGCTGACCTCCGGCCATATTCACTGTAGTCGCCATAGACACATATGGGATTTTATCAGCACCCACCTCATCAATAAGTGCTTTCAGTTTTTTAAGGTCCGTATTGCCTTTAAACTTATGCAAACAATCAGGATCGTGGGCTTCATCTATAACAATATCCACAAATTTACCTCCTGCCAGTTCCTGGTGAAGTTTTGTTGTAGTGAAGTACATGTTCCCGGGTATATAATCTCCCTCCTGAATTAATATTTTGGATAGAATATGCTCGGCACCCCTACCCTGATGCGTAGGAACAACATACTTATAGCCATAATATTTCCGGATTGTTTCTTCCAGGTGATAAAAGTTCCTGCTTCCCGCATAAGCTTCATCTCCCATCATAAGTCCCGCCCATTGACGGTCGCTCATAGCTGAAGTACCGCTATCGGTAAGCAAATCAATATAAACATCTTCAGATTTCAGCAGAAACGTATTGTATCCTGCCTCTTTCAATGCTTTTATTCTGTGTGCTTCCGTGGTCATAAAAACAGGTTCGACCATTTTTATCTTATAAGGTTCTGCCCACGATCGCCTTTTTCCCATAATCTTTATTTTAGTGCAACAAATGACAACTCAAATATCAACTATTAGATGGTAATATTTTATGACTTTTATTTGTGAATCTCATATATCAGTAGCTAATTGAAAATAAAAAACCCGAAGCAATTGCTTCAGGCATAAAAAAAAGCTGCCCGTCAGACAGCTTTTAATAAGTTAAAGTGACAAATCAGCAC
>CAZWFM010000235.1:0-3959 GCA_964633185.1 uncultured Bacteroidales bacterium
ATGCTGAACGATTGCTCTCAGGCCTGGATGATCTTGACTGGCCGGAGGGTGTTAAAGACATGCAGAAAAACTGGATCGGCAAATCAACGGGAGCAGAGGTCGATTTTCAACTGGAGGATCTTGATCTTATTGTAAAAGTATATACTACCAGACCTGATACTTTGTTCGGAGCGACATATATGGTTGTAGCTCCCGAATATGAAGACCTTAACCGTATTATCCTTCCTGAAAAAGAAAAAGAAGTAAAAGATTATGTGCATAAAGCATCGGTGAAATCAGATCTTGACAGAACGGATCTTGCCCGGGAAAAAACAGGAGTATTTACAGGCAGGTATGCAATCAACCCTGTGAACGGTAACAGAATTCCTGTCTGGGTTGCTGATTATGTCCTGTTAGGATACGGTACAGGTGCAATAATGGCTGTTCCGGCACACGATACAAGGGATTTTGAATTTGCCAGGAAGTTTGATATTCCGATAGTGTGTATCCTTGACCCAGGATCTGCAGAACCGCAGTTGAGGATAAAAGTGCTCGCTGCAGATGCCTGTTGGACTGAAGATGGGGAGTATATTAACTCCTCTAACAATGGAGGGCTTGATATCAATGGAATGAATAGGGAACAAGGCATAAAAACAACGATCGACTGGCTTGTGAAAAAGAGATGTGGTAATGCGGCTGTAAATTATAAATTGCGTGACTGGCTGTTTAGCAGACAAAGATATTGGGGAGAACCTTTTCCTGTAATTCATTGGAATGATGGTGAAATATCTGTCCTTGATGATGATCAATTGCCATTGAAATTGCCTGACCTTAAGAAATACCAACCCGGAGAAAGCGGTGAATCACCTCTGGCAAATGCAAAAGACTGGTTATATATTACTGACAATAAGGGAAGACAAGGTAGAAGAGAAACAAACACAATGCCTCAGTGGGCAGGTTCCTGCTGGTATTACCTTCGCTTTATTGATCCTGACAATTCAGATCTTCCTTTTGCACCTGACAAAGAAAAATATTGGATGCCCGTGGATCTTTATATTGGAGGTGCAGAACATGCTGTTTTACATCTTTTGTATAGTCGATTCTGGCATAAAGTCTTATTTGACCTTGGAATAGTATCTACTGACGAACCTTATAAAAAGTTGTTCAATCAGGGGATGATACTGGCTTTTGCTTATGAAACAGCAACCGGATCAAAAGTGCCTTCAGATGTAGTGATTGAAAAAGAGGGTAAGTTTTATCATAAAAGCACAAACGAAGAACTTCACCAGATAGTGGCTAAAATGTCAAAAACACTTAAAAATGTTGTAAACCCCGATGATGTTATAACCAATTACGGAGCTGATAGCCTGCGGTTGTATGAGATGTTCATGGGACCACTTGATGCCACCAAACCCTGGACAGAAACAGGCGTAAAAGGTGTGTTCAACTTTTTATGTCGTGCATATCGATTTTTTGCGGACGTAAATAACATTGTGAAAAATGATGAAACACCTGAAATGCAGAAATTACTGCACCAAAGTATAGAAAAAATTACTTCGGATATTGAAAACTTAAAATTCAATACGGCAATATCGCAACTCATGATCTTAACAAATCTTGCTATTAAACTGGGTAAGGTAAATATAGACACAGCCAAAACATTTTCTTTGCTATTATCTCCTTTTGCTCCTCATATGGGAGAAGAATTATGGATGATTTACGGGGGAACTGAAAGTCTTGCCTATGAACCCTGGCCGGATGTTATCAGGGAATATTTGCTGGAAGATAGTTACGAATACCCGGTTTCGTTCAATGGGAAGTTGAGGTTTAAGCAGGCATTTTCAGTAAATGCCACGAAAGAAGAAATTGAAGAGGAAGTGCTTCATCACGAAAAGGCAAAAAAATGGATCGAAGGAAAAGAGATCAAGAGAGTGATTGTTGTGCATAATAAAATTGTAAATATTGTTGTAGGTTAATAAGATGAAAAAGAGTTGGAAAATTATTCTTATAGTTGTTGTATTCATTCTGATTGCTTTAGGAAGTTATTTCTATTATTATCATTTTATTCCAAACAGCGGAGAGGTGGAAATTATTGAAGCCGATACTTTGCTTACGGAAAAAGAGGTGATTCATTTGTACGGTATTCCTGTGGATTCATTTGAAATACTATATGATGTTGTAAAGCGCAATCAAATGCTCCTGGATATTTTATCAGACTTCAATCTGCCTGAAGGCAGTATTGCCGGTTTAATTTCAAAGGAGCATGATGCTTTTGATCTTAGGAAAATAAGGGCAGGCAACAAATATGTTTTGTTTCTTGAAAAAGATAGCATCAGAACTCTGCGATATCTGGTGTATGAGCATACACCCATTGAATATGTTCGCTTTTGTTTTGGTGATACAGTTTCCATTCATGTTGATCATAAGGAAGTCAGACAGGAGACTAAATTTGTGCAGGGGCAAATCAATACTTCCCTCTGGAATGCAATGGTCGACAATGGAATAAATCCCACATTGGCAAATGAATTGTCAGAAATTTATGCCTGGAGTATTGATTTTTTCGGATTGCAACCTGCTGATTCTTTCAGTGTACTATATGATGAACAATATGTTGATTCCATATCAGTTGGTTTAGGGCGTATCCATGCTGCCTATTTCAGGCATACAGGGATTGATTTTTATGCAATTCCATTTGTTCAGGATAGTGTTGAAAGTTATTATGATATTGAAGGACAAAGCTTGCGAAAGGCATTTTTAAAAGCGCCTTTACGATTTACCAGGATAAGTTCCCGATTTTCCAATTCACGTCTTCATCCGATTCTGAAGATCAGAAGGCCTCACCATGGAGTGGATTATAGTGCCCCAAGCGGAACTCCGGTTCTGGCAATTGGTGATGGCAGAATTATTAAAGCAAATCGGGGTTATAACAAGGGGGCAGGGAACATGATCAAAATCAGGCATAATAGTGTTTATGCCACGGCATATTTGCATCTTTCAGGTTTTGCTCCGGGTATTCAGTATGGGACCTATGTAAAGCAAGGTGATGTCATTGGTTATGTTGGCACCACAGGTCTTTCTACAGGTCCTCATCTTGATTTTCGTTTCTACAAAAACGGCAAGGCAATAGATCCTCTTAAAGTTGAGGCTCCGCCTGTTGAACCTGTTCATGACGAGAATCTTATTGCTTTCGATTCCATTAAAGTTGCAACAATAAAATTACTGAATCGGGGAGGTAGCTGAGCAATTATCAGTGTTTGCAATGTAAGGCTCCGGCCCTGATGATTGCACTAAGAGATTTTGAATTCAACATTTTGAATTTTCCAGTTTAAGAAGCATCTCTTCAACAACTACCGGAAAGTATTGATGTTCAAGTTGATGAATTCTATTTGCCAGACTTTCAGGAGTGTCATTCTTCTCTATTTTACATTTCGCCTGAAAAATAATATCACCATCATCGTATTTTTCATTCACATAGTGTATTGTTATTCCTGATTCTTTCTCATGATCAGCAATTACAGTTTCATGAACATGCATACCATACATTCCTTTTCCTCCATATTTTGGTAAAAGAGCAGGGTGGATGTTGACGATTCGGTTTGGAAAAGCATGTATAAGGTATTTGGGGATCAGCCATAGAAAACCTGCAAGAACAATGAAATCAATTTTACTCTCAATAAGCAGATTTTTAATGCTTAACGTGTTATAAAATTCATCTTTATTGAAGACATAGGAAGAGATAGAATATTTTTTTATCCTCTCCAGGACATACGCATTCTTATTATTGGACAAAATAGTGGTTACTCTGCCAACTTTTTTTTCCCCGAGGTATTCAATGATTGCTTGCGCATTCGTACCTGAGCCGGAAGCAAAAATTGCTACTTTTTTCATTGTTTGTTAATTGGCGATAATTTTAATTCATTTTAAGAGAATTGTAGACAAAAAAAGCTATTTTTAGGCCAATAAATAAATCTTTTTGTTTG
>CAZWFM010000236.1:0-3959 GCA_964633185.1 uncultured Bacteroidales bacterium
CAACAGTATACCCGTTATAAATTGCAGAATCAACAATTTGCTCCAATTCAACCAGGGGAACATTATAGCTTTCTTCCCATGACCAGTTGTCAGGAATCTCAAGAATTGAAGAACTATAAAAAGGAATATGTGAGAAACTTGTTATCATTACATAATCGTCAAGATGAATGCCTAACAGCTCCTGAAATGAATGAGGTGTGTAGCTACTTCCCTGGTAATCAAACGTCGCAGGTATTTCACCAAGATAGGATTCCAGGACTTTTTTAAATCCTTCCTCCCATACATCACTCAATTTATTGTTTGGATTGGTAATGATAGCATTGACATATTCCTGCAGTACTTTATCCATTTCACTATGAATGTGCTTCTCAGAGTCGACTTTTAAGCCGGAATAAATTTCTTCCGGAACGATCCCATGCAATGCAATTACATCCACAACATCGTTGGCTTCACCGCCCGGCGCAAAATTATTCTTGCCATGCATACGCACATAGCGTTTTGCTTTTCTCAGGTAATTTTGATATACAATAAACATTTCAGACAAATCATACTCTCCTTTTCCCATTCGCAACAGTTCCGATTCGAGAAGAGAGATTGTGCTGAAACTCCAGCATGTTCCTGTTTTGTATTGATCTCTGACAGGAGTCGAGGGCAATTGTTTGATGACTTTTATCTGATCTCCCTTTTCCATCTCATCACTCCATTCTGTAATCTTATCATTTCCTCCGAAACAATATGCGGAAAATACAAATAGTATAAATAGGATGGTTGGTCCGGCAATAGTATTATTTCTCATACTTCTTTAATATAAAGGAATTTCAAATATATTCAGAAATTAAGATTTTGAAAATTTTCTTATGCATTCCTGTAAAACAATTCAGGTAAATCATATCCTTAATTACAATATAAAGCTTAAAATCCCTTAATATAACGGGAGTTATTGATTCGTTTTAATAATTTTAAATTCCGTTCTTCTGTTATTTGCACGGCCTTCTTCTGTTTCATTTTCATCCACAGGTTGATCAAAACCATATCCCTTATACTGTAAACGGTCTTCCGAAATTCCATGATTTACAAGATAATCGACTACAGATTTAGCACGTTTTTCTGACAAAGTCAAATTGTATTCCCGGGTTCCAATGTTATCGGTATGACCACTTATTTCTATCATGATTTCAGAATTGAATTTGAGAAAATGTATGATCTTATCCAGTTCATACTTCGATTCCGGTTTCAGAGAATAGGAATCAGTCTCAAAAAACACATTTTTCAACACAGATTTTTCACCCAACTGGATTGGTTTTAGCGGAACATCTTTCATAAAGGGCTTTTCCAGATGGTAGATTCCTTTCAGTGCAAAATTTTCTGAATGAAACAGATAACCTCTATGCTCTACATTCAACATATAATTTTTATTTGTGGGTATGCAAAGAAGAAATTCTCCGGTAACAGGATCGGAATAAGATTGATTGATCAATTTTCCATTCTTCAGATCATACAGTTCAAACCTTGCTCTTAGTCTCTCTCTTGTCTTTTCGTCAAACACCCTTCCCTTCATATAGGATACTTCATCAGGTCTTGCATCTTCATGCAAGGTAAAACGATAAATATCTTTCCCTGTTGCAGGATGAATATCTGATGCATAATAGGCCGTGTTGCCGCGCGCATTTACTATAAGCCCGATCTCATCACGATTTGTATTTATCGGATACCCAAGATTTCTTGGCTTGCTCCAGTTTCCGTTAGAGTCAAGCCGCGAAACAAAAAGATCAAAATCTCCCATTCCTATATGGTAATTTGAAGAAAAATACAAAGAAGAATTGTCATGGTGAATAAACGGAGACATTTCATCTCCGGGAGTATTTATTGAATTCCCCAAATTAACAGGCGACTGCCAATTATCATCTGAATCTCTACTGCTCATCCATATGTCAAGTCCTCCTTTGCCTCCCGGGCGATTGCTTGCAAAATAAATGATCCTTCCATCTGCACTTAAACTTGGCTGAGTTTCTTTTGCCACTGAATTCACAGGTTCGCCCATATTCTTTGGAAATGTCCATTCCATGCCTTCTCTGGTTGAATAGTAAATATCACAACGACCGATCACTCCTTTCCTGTTGCAGACAGTATAAACCATCAACTGCCCGTTTGCTGAAATGGACTGAGCACCTTCATTGTCATCGGTATTCAAAGGAAATCCGGCATCTTTCATAGGTTCCCAACCTTCAGGTCCGTACTCGCTAATAAAAAAGTCTTCCTGTACCTTCCCTTCCTTTACAATATCATAAACGTGTACAAGCCTCGTAATAATCAAAGTTTTCTCATCTGCTGATAATGAGGGCCAATATTCATCTTCTGCCGTATTAACATTTGGCCCCAGGGAAACCGGCTCAAAATCCACCGGATTATTCATCGCGTGAATAGCAAATTCAGTCTGTTCCAACCCTCTTTTTGCTCTTTCAGTATATTTTGATTCGATCGTATCCATTTCAAAATATTTCAGGTAACTGTTCCTGGCTTCTTCATACCGTGCTATTTTAACTTCCAGCTTCCCCTTGTTCAAATACCCTCTGGGATAATAATAAGGATCGATCAATAATCCCTTGTTATATTGCTCAATTGCATTTTCATATTTGCCCTGTTCCCAATAGACTTCTGCAAGAACCAGGTAAGCGTCCTGGAATTTTACATCGATGCGTATTGCAGATTTCAACTTTTCTTCCGCCCCGGTATACTCTTTGATCTTGTAATATGCCAAACCCTCAGCATACAAACTGATGGCTTTCCTTGACTCAGTTTTATAAGTTTTCTGTGCAGCAACAATTTGAAAGGAAAGAATACCTATCAGTAAAATATAGCGAACCATACAGTTTCTTTTCTATTCTATGAAAGTAGTTATTTTATTACTGATTTAAAACAACAACAAGACCTATTGCTCAATAAACTGATACAAAGCCTGAACATCTCCGGCATTCTCTGAAGAAAGAAGAACCTGTTCACCAAAACAGGTAACTCCTTCGAGTTGAATATTCAAATCGTTATACAAATCATATCTCCGGATTTTCAGGTCTTTGCCGTTTATTTTCTGAAAATCGTCCATGATTATAATAAAAGGTGAGTAATAGTACCCGCAAAGAATCAGTTGATTTTTTGTCAGATCAAGATCAGCTCCGGTTACGAAACCCTCACTGTTCAGTACACAATATTTCCTGGCACGGAATGAACCCGGAACAGTTGGCAATTTATAGAGTATTGTGTTATTATCCTGCCAGTTTTTTGTAAAAAGCACCAATGAATCCCCGTCAAAAAGCAAGGCTTCACAATCGTAAGGCGTATTGCGGTAATTGTATGAAAAATCGGTTTGATCCATGTAGTTAAAAGCAATCCTGCCAGCAGATATTTCCTGTTCGTAAGAATCATCAACCCCCGCTTTGCTTATCTTATAAATACACAGATCTTTCCGTGTACCGCTTTTATTTCCAAAATCTCCGATATAAATAGAGCATGAATCCTGCGTAATATCTTCCCAGTCAACATTTTCAGCATCAAGAAGAGCAAGGATCTTATGAATAGTACCATCCATAATATCCAATCCGTAAAATACAGGTCCATTCCCATTATCATTGAATGTCCAGAGTAATGAATCATACACTATGATCCCTGAAGACTCATACACTTCATAGGGAAGATCAAAGATCTTAGTGAACAGATAAAAATTTTCTTTTTTTTTACTATCTGCGGCATCGTTGCGATTGCAGGCGTTTAAACCGGCAACCGTTAACAACAGAACAAAAGAACGAAAGGTTATTCCGAATCTCATGATCGCGGTTGATATTATTTAAAATCATACAAACGCAGCATTTTATGAAAAAGTTCTGTGTTTTCATAAATCCCGCTAAAAATCTCAGCACCGGTTCCATAAGCAAACACAGGAACCATAACAGCCGTATGATTATTGG
>CAZWFM010000237.1:0-3957 GCA_964633185.1 uncultured Bacteroidales bacterium
CTATGTTCTGATTCCATACTATACCACATCAAACGTTTAAAAACATCCGTCTTCTGGTGAAATGCTTTACCAAGTTTTGTTTCAAGAGGTTTTGATGTATCAGGAAAATCTTCCTGAGCATCAAGATAAACATCCAGTTCATAATTTAAGC
Source organism: uncultured Bacteroidales bacterium (assembly GCA_964633185.1). GTDB lineage: Bacteria > Bacteroidota > Bacteroidia > Bacteroidales > UBA10428 > UBA10428. The sequence goes on from CAZWFM010000237.1 coordinate 152, forward strand.
AGCATTTAAGCTTACTGCATTGTCCGGCCAATTTCTGCGGATTTAGTGAAACTTCCTGAAAACGGGCTGCATTTGTTGTTACCGATACAAAATTTGTTATCCATTTCGAACAGCATAATTCACGTCCGCAAGCTCCTATTCCTCCAATTCTTCCAGCCTCCTGACGGGCTCCTATTTGACGCATTTCAATTCTCACCCTGAATTCTTCAGCCAACACTTTAATGAGTTCCCGAAAATCAACCCTTTCATCAGCAATATAATAGAAAATCGCTTTGGTTTTATCTCCCTGGTATTCAACATCCCCAATTTTCATATCAAGCTTCAGTTCAGCAGCAATTTGCCTTGCTTTGATCATTGTCTGATCTTCCAAGGCTATCGCCTCATTCCACTTTTCTGTATCTGTCTGTCTTGCTTTACGGTATATCTTTTTAAATTCCTGATCTTTATAATCAATACCTTCACTTATCAATTTGAACAAAACAATTTGACCTGTTAAAGATACCACACCGATATCATGACCCGGAGAAGCTTCCACTGCTACTATATCACCTTTTTTTAAAGACAAATGATTGGAATTTTGATAATAAGCCTTTCTTGTATTCTTAAATCTGATCTCTGCAATCTCCGAAAAATCACTCATCGATGATATATCATTTAACCAATCATAAGAAGTAAGTTTCCCACATGACCGCAAACATTTTCCAACACATGGTTCAGGATGCACTCCACCGGGTTCAATATTTTCCTTTGTTTCTTGTATATTCTGATTACTCATATTTTCAATTTTCACGTTGAAACAGCAAATCTAAAAAAAACAACAGACTTAAAACTTTACTTATAAAGTTATTTCATTGTTTCTTACCTCCCTATGATTTTTTGTTCGGTATAAGTTTCATGAAATGCAGTACCATATCAAACAAAACTATTTTGGCATAGGCATTTCTTTCAATATCCAGAAATGCTTTATTGAGCTCTTCATAGACCCTTATAACATTTTTCCCGTTAATGAAAGAATGAAATTTTTTTGAAAAATCTTCTTCATTTCTTGTTAAATAATTCAATTTTGGATTTTTCAGGTTCAATATAAAATTCTCCCTGATCAATCTCATAACATAGCTCAAAAAACTTTTCAATTGCTCTCGTCCTTTGGTCGACATTTCTTCAACCCAGGTATTGATTTCAAGAAAGCTTCGCGAATAACTTAAGCGCATGATTTGTATAAAACTTTCAAGATAAAAATTATTCTCTTCTGATGATTGAATAATTTCCTGAGCTTTACTATAACTTCCTCCTGCCAATCTTACTATATTGGATAAATCTTCCTTTGCAATTTGAAATTTATCCATAAGTTCCAGTGATAACGATGTATCATCAATTGGGGCCAGTTTAACCGGTTGAGTTCTTGAAGAAACTGTTGTTAATAGTTGTTCTGGCTGATCGCTTACCAAAAGGAATATAGTTTTTTCCGGTGGCTCCTCAATCAATTTTAATAACACATTGGCAGAATAAGAATTCATTTTTTCGGGCAACCAGATAATCATAAATTTATATTCTGATTCAAAGGATTTAAATCTTAGTTTTTTTATGATTTCTTCACTTTCTTTTCTGTTTATCAGTCCTTGTTTATTCTCAATACCAATCTTTTCGTACCATTGATTTGCCAGAAAATAAGGATCGGAGATTACAAATTCTCTCCATTCATTGATAAAATTATCGCTGACAGGGTCTTTGACTACTCTCTCCGTTGTGTTTACAGGAAAAGAAAAATGCAAATCAGGATGACTGAGTTTCTTAATTTTCATACAGTGCGAACAGTGTCCACAAGAATCTGTATCTGTTCTGTTATTACAAAAGACATATTGAGCATAAGCAATCGCTAATGGCAAGGATCCTGATCCTTCCGGGCCAAAAAAAAGTTGTGCATGTGGTATACGACCAGAGTTCGCAGAATTTATAAGTTTTCTCTTTAATTCATCCTGACCGATTACTTGGGAAAAAAACATTATTTTAATTCAATCTTTATTCCGTTTTAACTGTGGTAATTATATTCTGTAAGATAGATTTCAAAGGTAAATAAAAATAGTTTGTTTACATTTGCAGCTCAATTTTTAACCTCAAATAATACTACAATGCAAACAATCGATAATTATAGTTTTTCGGGGAAAAAAGCTGTTGTGCGCGTCGACTTTAATGTACCACTCAATAAAGAAACTTTAGAAGTAACAGATGATACCAGAATCAGAGGTGCATTACCGACCATCCATAAAATCCTTAATGATGGTGGTTCAGCTATTTTAATGTCTCATCTTGGTCGGCCAAAGGAAGGTCCCGAAAAAAAATTTTCCCTCAATCATGTTATCAGCAAATTAAAAGAACATCTTCCGGGGGTAACGGTGAAATTTGCTGATGATTGTATAGGTGAAAAAACACTGGATCAAAAAAAATCCCTCTTACCAGGTGAAGTTCTTTTATTGGAAAATTTACGATTCTATAAAGAAGAAACAAAAGGAGATCCTGACTTTGCATCTAAGCTTGCTGATGGAGTTGACTGTTATGTAAATGATGCTTTTGGAACAGCACACAGGGCACATGCTTCAACAACAATAATAGCCCAAAATTTCGACACTGATAATAAAATGTTTGGCTTCCTGATTAACAAGGAACTTATTGCAATGGATACTGTGTTGAATAAATCGCAAAATCCGTTTACTGCAATCATGGGAGGGGCAAAAGTTTCGGACAAAATACAGGTAATAAAAAGCCTTTTGCCTCGAATTGATAATCTGATCATTGGCGGAGGAATGACATATACATTCATTAAAGCGCAGGGTGGAAAGATTGGTAACTCGCTGTGCGAAGAAGATAAACTTGATTTAGCACTTGAAATTCTTAGGAAAGCAGATGAAAATAAAGTTAAGGTATATATCCCAACAGATGCAGTAAATGCGGATAAATTTGATGCTGAGGCTAACACAAACATTTCAAGTACAAAGGAAACACCTGATGGTTGGATGGGTTTAGACATTGGGCTCAATACAATTAATACCTTCACGGAAGTTATTAAAAATTCAAAAACAATTCTCTGGAACGGGCCAATGGGAGTTTTTGAGATGGAAAAATTTGCGAATGGTACATCGGCTATTGCAAAAGCATTGTCCGAAGCTACTTCTAAGGGAGCCTATACTCTCATTGGAGGTGGTGATTCTGTTGCTGCCATTAATCAAAACCGACTTGCAGATAAAGTAAGTTACGTTTCTACCGGTGGAGGGGCTATGCTGGAGTATATGGAAGGGAAAGAGTTGCCTGGCATAAAGGCTATCAGAGGATAAGCTTATTTACCTCAAGATGCTCGGCTACCGTAATTCTTATCTGTGCCTACCGAATCCGGATATTTAAAATTTGAGTTTCACGAAATTTCTTTTAATGCCTGATTTGGTTTATTTTTACCTGCCAATCAGGCATTTTTTAAAATCTACCACAATGAACTTCACGAAAATTGCCATTATAGGCGGAGGAAATCTAGGCTCGGCTATTGCCAGGGGGATCCTATCATTAGAAGGCATAACAAATAAAAATTTAATCATTTGTGAAAAAAGGAAGCTAAGAATAAAATACCTTGAAGATCTTGGATTCAACACCGTTGATACGGATATAAAAAAAGCAATTCACAATGCTGAAATGATTATCGTATCCGTAAAACCTCAGCAATTCACATCTGTAATGCAAGAACTTAAACCCAATTTACAATCTAACCAGATTCTTGTTTCTACTGCTACAGGCATAAATCTTACAGATATCTCAAATAC
>CAZWFM010000238.1:0-3922 GCA_964633185.1 uncultured Bacteroidales bacterium
CATCCAGAAACAGAATAAAAGCATCAACATCGGGACTGTAAGTATAATATTTTTCTGAGGTAAGTATTTTACCATCAGGATCAACTATTGCATAAAGAGGCAGAGCATTTGTGCCGAATTTCGAAATCTGTAAATCATTGAATTTCTTACCTATGGTTTTCTTCACTTTCCCATCAAGGTCTGAAGTTACCCAGTCAGATTCCGGCATTTTTGTTCTGTCATCCGTATATAAGACTGCAATTACAAAATCATTCCGTAGTTTAGCGAGTACTTTGCTATCGGACCAAACTTCGGCATACATTTTTTTACAGTTTTTACAGCTATGACCTGCAAAATCCAAAAGAACCGGTTTATTCAACTCTATTGCACAGGCCAGGGCTTCTTCGTAGTCGAAATACCCTTTTAACTGATGGGGCAGATGCAGAAAGTCGGAGTATTTAGGGGAATTGTTACATACATTTCCTATCGTTTCCTGTTCTGCAATGTTATCAAAACCGGAAGGTGTTCCGAAAAAGGTGAATCTTGTTTCTTCCGTTGCAGGCAGAAAAGGAGAGATTAACCTGAGCGGTGCTCCGAAAAGGCCGGGAACGAGATATATAACGAAACTAAACGACAAAATAGCAAATAGAAGTCGTGGTACAGAGATAAACTTCAGCTCACTGTCGTGAGCAAACCTGATAAAACCTAACAGGTATATGCCGAGAAGCAAGCAAATTACTATTAACAGGGAAAGGATGGTATTGCGTGTGATAAAATCAAGTCCCAGGTTGGTCAAAAAAACCAGGGAGAAAGCCAACAAAATAAATCCAAAAAATATTTTAACCGAGTTTAACCATCCTCCCGATTTGGGAAGATTTTTTAGAAATCCGGGGAAAACAGCAAGTAATGTGAAGGGCAAAGCAAAGGATATAGAGAATCCGAGCATACCAATAACCGGTTTCACAAGCTCTCCCTGTAACGCGCTGCCTAACACAATTCCGACAATAGGACCGGTGCAGGAGAAACTTATTACTACAGTAGCCAGTGCCATGAAGAAAGGCCCGAGAAATCCACCCTTATCTGCCTGACGATCAATTTTATTCGATAAGCTTCCAGGCAATGTAATATCAAACATACCGAAGAATGAAAATGCAAGAACAAGGAATATCAGGAAAAATATGAGATTTGGAAGCCAGTGAGAGGATACCAGTCTTACCAGGTCTATTTTTGAAAGACCAACCACAAAACCTACAAGTGTATAGATAAAAACAATGGAGAGACCAAAGAAAAGTCCATTATAGAGGGCTTTTGATTTGGTGGTATCACGCATGAAAAAGGAAACAGTAAGAGGAATGATCGGATACACACAGGGTGTCAGCAGAGCTCCGAATCCGGCCAGCAGGGCAAGAAAGAATAGCCGGATAAGGGAGTTATCGGATCCCTTATCGTCAGTATCTGTTTGTATGGTTTCCATCATAACAGATTCTTCAATTGTCGGTTGTGAATCTTCAGTAACTAAGTTGTGATCTAATGTAAAATCAGAGTCCTGGAAGGATTTGCTATCGCCGGTTGATCCTTTATGGGAAGTAGGAGAAGTTGCTTTCGCTGCAGACAATTCAAAGGAGAAGTCTACCTCCTTTGGAGGAAGACATCTGGAATCATCACATACCATGAATTCAACACTTCCATCAATCCTGATCTCTGAATCTGAGAGAATCCGTATTTTTCTTGTAAATTCTACCTGGGTATCAAATAACTCAACTTCCATTTCAAAGGTTGGATCAAATTTGATCTCAGGTTTTTGTAAGGAAACAAGCTTGCTGATAAATTCTATATCTGAATTTTCAGAAAAATTTATGGATGTTGAGATTGGTCCCCCGTCAGGAATTCTTAACCCGTAAATATGCCAGCCCTTTTCTATTTTGGCCTTAAATTCCAATTCGTAGGTATCGCTTGACAGTTTTCTTGATGAAAATGACCAGTTGACAGGGTCATATACTTGTGCTTCCAGAGAAATGAATAATACAGCCAGAACTAAAGTTATCAATACTTGTTTTTTCATGATAGCTTTTATTTATAAAGTTATAAAAAAACACAGCATAACATATCTACAAATATATATATGTTAATACATTTTTACCAGATATGAACTAACATTTGTCGGAAGGCATAATGGATTACAGGAAGAATGCTAATACAACATAGAATTTTCAGAACCTGATTCTGTGTTCTTCTTGATCGAAAAACCGGAATTCGAGAAAATTATAAGAGCTAACGGGGACAATTTTGACCTTACATTTGTGTCTCTTTTGCCAGGTACGTCTTATATTATGAATCAGGCCTTTCTCAACAAATGCAGCTACATAGGGATGCATTTTAATGATAACGGATTTCAGATTGTTTTTGGTGACCAGTTCGTCAAGGGTGTTTTCTATTCGGTCAACCAGCAAAATGCTTGGTGATATTTCTCCTGTACCGGCGCATGCGGGACATGTTTCGCGTGTATTGATATCCATTTGAGGCCTCACGCGCTGACGGGTTATTTGCATCAACCCAAATTTGCTAAGTGGCAGAATGCTGTGTTTTGTCCGATCTGCCTCCATGACCTGTTTCATTCTCTCAAAGACCTTATTTTTATTGTCCTGATAGTGCACATCGATAAAATCTATGACAATAATACCACCCATATCACGGAGTCTTAATTGTCGCGCAATTTCATCAACTGCAGCCAGGTTAACTTCAAGTGCATTGGTTTCCTGGTTATCTACCGATTTTGATCTGTTTCCGCTGTTAACATCTATCACATGCAATGCTTCCGTATGTTCTATAATAAGGTATGCACCGCTTTTAAAAGATACTGTTTTTCCGAAAGAACCCTTAATTTGCTGTTCCACTCCATATTTCTCAAAAATAGGAGTAGAACCTTTATAGAGTTTAACAATTTTTCCCTTTTCGGGGGCAATGGTGTTTATATATTCTTTTATTTCGCGTGAGAAATTCTCATCGTTAACATAGATGTTGTTAAAAGAGACATTCATCATGTCTCTGAGAATAGCTGATGTTCTGTTAAGTTCACTGATCAGTAAAGCCGGAGGTGTAATACCTCTGATTTTTTCAAATGCCGATTCCCATTTTTTCACCAGGCTTCTCAGTTCCGAATCGAGTACTTTTACCATTTTATTTTCGGCAACTGTACGAACGATAACTCCGTAATTATTTGGACGGATACTTTTAAGAAGTGTTCTCAAGCGTTTTTTTTCTTCTTCAGAGATAATTTTCTGGGATACCGATACTTTATCGTTAAAAGGTATCAGAACCGAATTTCTTCCTGCCAGAGCAATCTCTGATGTCAAACGGGGACCTTTTGTTGAAATAGGTTCCTTGGCAATCTGCACAAGAATGTATTGCCCGCTTCTTAAAACATCAGAAATCTTTCCATTTTTATCTATATCCTTTTCACGTTTCATTTTTTGCATTGAAACGTTTTTACTTTTATGAAAAAGGGCAAAGTCCAAAAATTTTTGCAATGACCGGAATTGTGGTCCGAGGTCAAGATAATGCAGAAACGCATCTTTCTCGTAACCGACATCAACAAATGCCGCATTCAAACCCGGCATGATTTTACGCACCTTACCAAGGTATATGTCTCCTACAGAAAATTTTGGATTACTTTTCTCTTTACTTAGCTCAACAAGTTTCTTTTTTTCAAGTAAAGCTATATCAATTTCTTTATAAGCTACATTGATAACAAGTTCTATACTCACAACTTCTAGTGTTTAGAAGAATAAAAAGTAGTTGAATGGCTAAATAAGAAATGAAAGACCTAAAGTCATTTGACTTCAAGCCTTTGATGTTAAAGGATCTATAGATTACTATTTCTTCTTCTTGTGTCTGTTTTTACGCAACCTCTTTTTTCGTTTGTGAGTAGACATCTTATGTCTTT
>CAZWFM010000239.1:0-3920 GCA_964633185.1 uncultured Bacteroidales bacterium
CTTTCTGATGTTTGGTTTTCATTTCCTGCGATTTTTCCCTTCCTATACCATTATCGATAACGATCGCATTTATACTATCACCCTCTTTGTGAATTTTCAGTTCAAGGAATCCTTTTTCTTCCTTGTATCGTAATCCGTGCCAAATGGCATTTTCAATATAGGGTTGAATAAGCATAGGGGGAATTTCAATATCCGACTGGTTTATGGAATCATCCATGTCGATGGTATAATCAAATTTATCGCTGAAACGAAAATGCTCCAGCTTCAGGTACAATTTGAGGATCTCTATTTCAGAAGCAACCGGTACAAAATCATGCTTTGAATTTTCAAGCACTGATCGCATCAATGAGGAAAAATCAGAAAGGTATTTGTTGGCTTTTCGTTCATCATTCTGAGCAATATAACTGTTTACGGAATTCAATGAGTTGAAGATAAAATGAGGATTCATCTGACTTCTTAAAGATCTCAATGCCAGAAGCAGATTTGCTTTTCGTTTTTGTACTGAACTTTTGTAGACCAGCAGAGAAGTTATCAGAAGGACAAGCACAACAAAGATCAATGCATAAGTGATCCGTTTTTGTGTCTGCAGCTCCTTAGCATTGATTTCCTTTTCGCGTTCAAGCAAAGACAACGCTTTCTTAGTAATCTCAAAATCCCGTTCCAGCAATTCAATACGTTGAAGTTTGCGTCCGACATTGGCAACAACCTCCAGATTGTTCTCCAGCTTTTGTTTTCGCTGACTATAAAGAGAGTCTATTGTTGTGGCATATTCCTGGTAAGTAAGAAGGGCCATATCATATTCCCCCTGTTCTTTATATGCTTCTGACAAAGTTTTCAGGGCTACGCTTTTTTTCTGAATATCCCCGATCTCATTTGACAGATCAACACTTTTTTGAATATATTGCACAGCCTGTGCAGCTTGATTTTTTTCAATGTAAATCTCACCTATTACCAGGTTGTCATCTACCTGTCCATCAATTTTTTTGGTTTCTTCACTAATTTGAAGTGATTGCTGACGTGCCTCAAGTTCTTCATCATATTGTTGATTGCTTCTGTAGGCTTGTCCCAGGCTTCTTAATGATTTGGATTTTCTTTCCCTGTCTTCAGATTCCTCTGCTATTTTTACGGCACGTTTGTAGTTGGTAATTGCTTCAGCAGGTTTCTCCTGTTTCAGATATACATCGCCTCGCATCGTACTAACATCAGCCAGACCAGCCGGATTGTTTCTTCTCTCTTCCAGACCCTGGATTTCATTGTACTCCTTAAGTGCTTTATTGTATTCACCTTGTGAAGTATAAACTCTTGCCAGATCGTATCGTGTGGAAATAATTTGCTCAGTCATTTTCTGATCAATAACATAATTGAGGTATGCCTTGTAATAATTTATGCTCTCTGTAAGATTTTCATTTTTTTCATAAACACCTGCCAATAACCTGTAATTTTTGTACATCTCATTCTTATTGATGGTACTGAAAGTCTGAATGGCCTTGTTATAATAATCAACGGAGAGATCATATTGTTGTAAGGAAGCATTGATCTGTCCAAGCAGGGAGTAGCACCTGGCTTCATTTTTATAATCCTTTGAACCAATACTCAGTTCAAGAGCTTTTTCTATAAAATCAAACGATTTCTCGGGAGCCAGTTGGATATTCAGAGCTGCTGAATCCAGCAATACCTTGATCTGACTTCTGTTTGAGGCATATGACGTTTTGATTGTTCTGGTATCACCCTGCGCAAAGGTCTGGCAACAAATAACAACAATACAGATGAACAGATATGTTTTTGTCTGATTCATTTCATCAAAAGATCAGGAAGTAAAAGTATAAACTAAAATCCCAATTCTAAAATCACATGATTCTGAAATCACTGATTTTCATTTGTTCTTGGGATTATAATTCTGACTTTACCAGCCTGAAAAATCCTTTCACTAAGCCAAATGCTTTGTTCCCTAAGTTTTGCTTTCAGAAGCTTTGAATACCAGGTATTTTTACTCTCAAATCAATCAATTATCAATTAAACTAAAGTATTATGAAACTCACATGATAATAATTGTTAAACACAGAGATCGGATGGAAATATTTTTTTAAAAGCCTGATAAATAATAGAAATCAGGGCATGTGGGTTCCCTGCCTCTTAGGCAGACAGGTATCCGATCTTTGAAAATAAAACTTATACAGATGAAAACTATGAATTTTAGAAAATTAAAAGTGATATGGTTAGTATTGGTTTTAACAATACTTACAAATTGTACCGATCAGGCGAAAAGCCAACGTGTATCCGATCCAACGCCACAACAGGCCCGGAAAATTCAAATAGCACTTTTGCTTGATACAAGCAATAGCATGGACGGACTTATTGACCAGGCAAAATCGCAGTTGTGGAGTATAGTAAATGAACTGGCAAAAGCAAAATGTGGAAATTTAAAGCCGGAATTACAAATCGCTCTTTATGAATATGGAAATGATAATTTGCCTTCTTCTGAGGGATATATTCGCTTGGTAACTCCCCTAACTTCTGATCTGGATCAGATCTCTAATGATCTTTTTGAGCTCAGGACCAATGGAGGCAATGAGTTTTGCGGGGAGGTTATTCAGGCCAGTTTACAACAGCTTCACTGGAGTAAGTCAGACAAGGACCTGCAACTCATCTATATTGCCGGGAATGAACCATTCACACAAGGCAGAAAAAATTACCAGACTGCCTGTATGGATGCCAAAGAAAAGGGAGTGATTGTAAATACCATATTCTGCGGAAATTTCACTGAAGGCATCAACACATCATGGAAACATGGCGCTGATTTGACCGGAGGCTGTTATGCCAGCATTGAACAAAACAGGAAGACAGTTTATATTGAGTCGCCTTATGACCATAGAATTGTTGAACTGAATATTCAATTAAACAATACGTATATTCCTTATGGAGCTATGGGATATGAAAAAAAGGCATTGCAGGAAAGACAAGATGCAAATGCACAACAGTATGGATCAGCGAATACAGTGAAAAGGGCTGTGTCAAAGAGTTCGCATGTATACAAAAATACATCCTGGGATCTTGTAGATGCTTCAGAAGCTGAAGATTTTAGCATGGATGACATGAAAGAATCAGAATTGCCTGAAGATATGCAAAAGATGGATAAAGATGAACGAGTAAAATATGTTGAACAAAAGGCAGTTGAAAGAGAAAAGATCAACCGGGAAATTCAGGAATTGAATAGAAAGCGTGCTGAATATGTTGCTGAACAGACTAAAGAGGATAATGACCATGAGATGTTTGACAAAGCAATACTTACATCTCTGAGAGATCAGGCTAAAACCAGAAATTTTGTTATTGAATGATTTATCATAACCTTGACAGGGTGGAAATACCCTGTCAGGATCTAATATCCAAAATGAAAATCAATAAAGTCATGAAAAACTACTTTTATTACTCAATAAGGCAGGTATTGATGCTTGCTTGCAGCATTCTTTTGTCATCTGTTTCATGCAATCTGAATAGTCAACATCAGCAAACAGGTCAATCCCGTTTTCTGGTAGATACCGATTCATTAATAATAGGGGAATCCATTGCTTATAAGAACCTCGAAATTTTTCCGATACTAAACAGCGGGGAGGCTGAAAGTCAAAAATACAGAATCTTGTCTGAGGTTATTAAAAGTGAGGATGTTGTACTGGAAGAAACCGGTAATGTAAATCTGTTGAGTATTTCGAATAATACGAATGATTATATTTTTATTCTAGCGGGAGATATAGTGAAAGGAGGAAGACAGGACAGGACCATAGAGAATGATATAATTATTCCCCCCTATACGAGGAAAATTCCTCTTGAGAGTTATTGTGTTGAATCGGGAAGGTGGCAAAAAAGAGGTCAGGAAGAAGTACATGAATTTTCAGACAATACCAAGATGCTTTCTTCCAGGGATC
>CAZWFM010000240.1:0-3908 GCA_964633185.1 uncultured Bacteroidales bacterium
TTACAAGGTATATCTTAACCGGGGCATGGCTCATTTTTACCTTCAGGATTTTGATTTGGCAGAAGCTGATTTTGATGAGACATTGACAGTAAATTCAAAATCTGCTGCAGCATATCACGGGAAAGGGATGGTGAAATATGAATTGAGGGAATACGATGAAGCTGCGTTGCAATTCGAGAAGGCTTTAAAGATCGAAAGTGAAAATCCTATTACTCATTTTAATCTGGCTATGACATATTTCAGACTGGAAGAAATGGAGAATGCATGTTATCATTTCAATAAATCATGTACTTTGGGACATAGAAATGCTTGCCGGTTGTTAATGATGGAATGTGCTGAAGAGATTAAAATTCCAAAGTAAAATCTAACTGTACTTCTTAATTATATTATTGTAAATTTATCTTCTTTTCTAGCCGATGGATCTTTCGGTAATTATAGTAAATTATAATGTCAAGTATTTTCTTGAGCAATGTCTTCATTCGGTTTACAAATCCTTTGAAGGCATTCGTGGTGAAATTATTGTTGTCGATAATAATTCTGTTGATGGCTCTTGCCAGATGATCAAAGAAAAATTTCATGATGTTACTCTGATTGAGAATAAGAAGAACTCTGGTTTTTCCAAAGCTAATAATCAGGGATTGGCTGTTGCCAAAGGGAAATATCTGCTGATGCTTAATCCTGATACAATTGTACAGGAAGATACATTCTCAAAATGCATATCTTTTATGGATAACCATCCCGATGCAGGAGGACTCGGAGTGAAAATGATTGATGGCAAAGGAAATTTCCTTCCCGAATCGAAAAGATCATTGCCCACCCCATTGGTTTCATTTTTTAAGATTTTCGGATTGTCCAGGCTTTTTCCCAAATCGAAATTATTTGGCAAATACCATCTGGGATATCTTGACAATAACAAGATTAGTAAAATTGAGATTTTGCCAGGTGCGTTTATGTTTGTCAGGAAAGTCGTTTTGAACAAGATAGGATATCTTGATGAAGCATTTTTTATGTATGGCGAAGATATTGACCTGTCATACAGAATCATTCTTGCAGGGTATAACAATTATTACTTTCCTGAAACCGCTATTATACATTATAAAGGGGAAAGCACAAAAAAGGGAAGCATCAATTACGTAATGGTTTTTTATAAGGCAATGATCATTTTTGCCAGAAAACACTTTTCTGCAAAAAATGCTTTTCTGTTCAGTACTCTGATTAATCTGGCGATTTATTTACGGGCATCTATGTCTATATTCAGAAGATTTTTCCTAAAGGTAATTGTACCAATATCCGATGCATTTCTGATTTATTTCGGATTCTATTTATTTGAGCCATTTTGGGAAAAATATAAATTCGGAATGGATAATTATTATCCGGAAGAATATCTTAAATATGTTGTGCCGGCATACATTTTATTATGGTTTTTCTTTTTATTTATTTCTGGAGCGTATGAAAAGAGAACGCGAATTGTTGACTTGTTAAAGGGTATTTCGATGGGAACGATTGCTCTGCTTATCATCTATGCTCTTCTTCCGGAAAGCTTAAGGTATTCAAGGGCGCTCCTTTTGCTGGGAACTGCTTGGGCAGCAGTTTCAGTTTTTTTAACACGGATCACTGTTGGAAAATTGTTTCATACCATAAACCTGTCTTTTAGCAGACAAAAGAAAAGAATTATTATTGCAGGTTCACTGAAAGAGAGTAATCGTGTATTTTCCATCATGAAACAGACCAATATTGTTCCAAATCTGGTGGGTGTTGTTGGAATTAACAGTAAAGGAAATAATGGGTCGTACATGGGTGACCTCTCGCAATTGAATGAGATTGTCAAAATCAACCGGATTGATGAAATTGTTTTCTGTGCGAAGGATATTCCTTCGCACAAGATCATTCAAACCATGTTAAGCATTAGTGATCCTTCAGTAGATTACAAAATTGCTCCACCCGAAAGTCTTTCAATTATCGGAAGCAATTCCATTAATACAGCCGGTGAATTGTATATAGTACATTTTAATTCTCTGGGTCAGGGTTCTGCAAAAAGAAAGAAAAGATTATTTGATATCCTGATGGCGATGGTTTTGTTATTAATTTTTCCGATTACACTATTCATTGTGAGGGATCCATTTGGTTTGATCAGAAATATTCTTCTGGCTCTGACAGGTTTCAGAACCTGGATAGGTTTTTATCCGGATAATGAAGTTGAGATGGGTATGCTTCCAAAGATTAATAAGGGTATTCTAACTCCAATACCTGAATCAAGGAATAAAAAATTAAATAATGAAACTATTAAGCGTATGAACTTGTTATATGCAAAAGATTATAAGATGAGCACTGACATATCCATTATTTTCAGGGATTTCAGGTACTTAGGCAAATCAATATAATGAGTAAAACAGAGGTTATATTACCGGCTATGGGTGAGGGTATAATAGAGGCCACAATAACAAGATGGTTTCTTGGTGTTGGTGAACTTATTCAGGAAGGTGATCCTTTATTGGAGGTAGCTACAGATAAAGTTGATTCTGAAATATTCTCCCCGGCTTCAGGAGTAATTTCCAAAATTATTTACCGGGAAGGAGAAATTCCAAAGGTTGGGGAAGTATTGGCCGTTATAGAAAGTGAGGTTGAAAAAAAGGAAGTGATTGTTGATGACAAGATGGAAGAAGAACGTGATCTATCTGAAAGATCAACCTCAGGGATTATGACAGGAGAGATTGAAACAGTTACAGGAATTCAAGAAACGAAATTATCTGGCTCTCAAAAACTTTTTGAAGTGAAACAGTCTGCGAATGGTATACCGATCACTCCTTATGTACGATATTTTGCAAAGAACAGAGGCATCTCTTTTGACGAATTACAACAAATCGGTGGTACCGGACTGGGAGGGAGAATAACAAAGGAGGATTTAAATTCATACATACAATCAGGAAGAAAATTTAAGAATGAATATGATGCAGACAGATCCAATAATCAGTTTCTGAATGCTGGAAAAGAGAGCTCAAAAAGTAGTTACGATTTACAGCCGGGGGAAGAATTGATTGAAATGGACAGGACCAGGAAATTAATTGCAGAGCATATGGTACTCTCCAAACGTATTTCTCCGCATGTTACGTCAACTGTTGAAATTGATGTTACCGCTTTGGTGAATTGGAGAGAAATGAAGAAAGAGGATTTCTTTAAGAAGCATAGAGTAAAATTAACTTATACTCCTGTAATAGTTGCAGCAACAGTAAAAGCATTAAAGGATTTTCCGGGAATAAATGTTTCTGTTGCAGGTAACTATATCGTCAGAAAAAATTATATAAATATAGGGATTGCTGTTGCATTGCCCGATGGAAATCTTATTGTTCCTGTAATTAAGAATGCTGATAAATGTAATTTTATCAGCATAGCCAGGCAAATCAATGATCTTTCGGATAGAGCAAGGAAAAATAAATTATTACCTGCCGAGATAAGAGGAGGCACATTTACAATAACGAATATGGGGAAGTATGATAATATTTCCGGAACCCCGATAATAAATCAGCCTGAAGTGGCAATATTGGCAGTTGGAGCAATAAAGAAAAAACCCGGAGTTGTTTTGGTTGACGGGAATGATTCGATAGGTGTCAGAAATATACTTGTTTTATCTCTAACATATGATCACAGAGTTATTGATGGTTCACTGGGAGGTTCATTTGTACAAACTTTAGGGAGGTATTTATCGGAAGAATTACCTGATTTTTAAGTCGTTTACCTTAAAAAACGAATGATTTACCTTAATAAGAAGACACTCTCATGAAATAATCATTATGTGCATTACAAATTATTTTTAAATTTGTTTATTCCCAACCAATTCGTTAAAAGATGAGAATTAATAATTCGTTTCCATCTCTCTTTGTTTTTCTGTTGCTTTTCTGTTTGAAATTATC
>CAZWFM010000241.1:0-3892 GCA_964633185.1 uncultured Bacteroidales bacterium
ATATTAAAATTCTTACTCTTCCTGCTGATGTCCATGCTGCGATAAAAAACTATAATGAGAGGCGTAATATATTGCATCTTAAATTGATGAAAGGTAATTATTTACACAGTGAGAAATTGAAAGACTTGGAGTCTTTAATAAAATATACCAACACAAAGCTTATCAAGGAATATAATAACTTCATGCAAAAGAACTATACAGGTAAAAATTTGAGAGAAGTACTTTTTAAAAATATAAACATTGCCAGCGTGTATAACCCCCCGTTACTACACGATTGCATCGGGTGGTAAATCATACTTAGCAACTAACAAATACTACTCTCCCCAACTCACGTGCGTATTCTGTGTCGCAATATCAGTAACCTGCAGGCAAAAGACAGATCCCATTGCCTGTTATAGTATGATCTATACCTTATTAAAACTAAATACGTCACGTATTGCGAAAATGCACGCCAGAGGAATGCAGTTAAAAACCTGATTTTGAAAGAATTAATACTAACCTGTCAACTAAAACCAGAACGATACACGACCACTGATAGATTAAGTAAAACTTGATTTTAAATTAAAAAGTACGTATATTTGTACTTTATTAATTACTTAAAATGTATGATATGATAGCTGCAAATTTCTCCGAATTTAGAACTAAACTAAAAATGTACCTTGATAATGTTGAGGATAATAATGAAACACTGATAGTTAAGAGAAAGTCAGGTAAAGGTACTGTTATGATATCATTAGATGAGTACAATTCGATAATGGAGACAGTTCATCTGTTGAGCTCTAAAGCAAATGCTGACAGATTATATGAGTCTATTAATCAAATGAAAAATGGAGAAACATTTACAAAAAACTTGATTGAGGACTAATGAAGATAACTTTTTCAAAAAATGCCTGGGAGGACTATATTTCATGGCAAAAGGAGGATAAAAAAATACTTCGAAAGATCAATGAATTAATAAAGGATATACAGAGGTCTCCATTTGATGGAATTGGAAAACCTGAGCCTTTAAAATATGATTTGGCTGGATATTGGTCTCGTCGGATTGATTTGGAACATAGATTAGTATACCAATATCGCGATGATGAAATATTGATATATGCTTGCAGATTTCATTATGAAAAATGAGAATATGGTCTATACATCCCAAATATCTTGACTCCAAAGGCTTAATTGCTCTTTGGCGAGAGACTCTGTTAGTCAAACAAGTATTTGAAGGAAAAACGAAAGGATATAAAAATCACCCTCAACTTAACAGATTTCGAATTGGGAACAAACCGACATCATTAATAAACCAATATCTTTCTGTAGTATATATTGAAGCAACTAAAAGAGATTACAACTTTAATAAAGAAAAGATTGACGAGGTTTTCATAAAATCTTCAATACCGGTAACTGAAGGACAAATAAAATATGAAATGGAACACCTGCTGGGCAAACTAAAAATCAGAGACAAAGAAAGGTACAAACGATTGAAAGATTTGAATGTAATTGAAACACATCCTTTGTTCACTACAATTGAAGGAGAAATTGAAGAATGGGAAAAAGTAAAATAAGAAACCTGTGAAAGCTTCCCCAAAAATGCCATCGTAAATATCTTTCTGCATGAACGGATTGCTCTGAACCTCCTTTTGTGGGAACTGCTGGAGTCGAACCAGCGATCCTCCCGACTTCTTAGTCGGGATGCTCTGAACCTCCTTTTGTGGGAACTGCTGGAGTCGAACCAGCGACCCCCTGCTTGTAAGGCAGGTGCTCTGAACCAACTGAGCTAAGCTCCCTGCTTCTGTTCTTGTTTTCTCATCATAAAAAATGGAGGTGCAAATATAACAGTCTTTTTGATATTCGAAAAACTTACGACTTAAAATTCGTTTTGTAAATATAAAACTCCTCGTTCTTATTTGCCGGGTTTAATCTTTTCATGATCCTGTCACCCAGACTTGGTTGTATATATGCTTCCCTCTCCAAATCCGGAAAATAGTTTCTCATATATTCCACCCTTTTTTCCAGATCAATGTCCTCAACAAAAATGATGTATTCAGGCCAGTCTATTCCATTGTCCTGCTTAAATACATGCATTGAATGGACAACAAATTGATATCTTATCAATGAATAATTTGTTGTATCGTTCGGATTATCTTCCGGAAGAGTCACTACTTTTAATGGTTTCCCTGTATATAATACAGGCATCATCATTTCACCATTTCTGCCTGTATCATCTACAAGAACTGTATTCACCCGGTCTTTTATAGGATAGAAATATGCCATAGCTTCCACTCTCGACTTTTTAGAATACGTAAGACTGACCGGGATAAGCAATATTATGTTGATAATCCAGAAAAACCTATAAATGTTTCTTAGAAATACCGGCCTTTTCTGCCAAAACACAGACTGACTGACAAATCCATTCCAACCTATCATACCAAGCATTATTACCATAGGAATAATAGTAAAAATGAATCTCTCCTGTCTGTTGGGGAAGTATGTATGAAATGCCAGAAACAAAAAGTTTGGAAGAAATAAAAACAAGTGTTTTTTCCAGATCCTGAAAAAACCAAAGAATATGAATATACTTACTGGTGGTATCAGTAGTCCGAGAATCAGTTCAATATACATCAATACATTGTCCTGGTTGCCATAAATTCCCTTATGACTCAAATTGTATAATACATATTCTTTCATCTGGATAAATGGCTTTCCCCAGAGAATAAGATCTACAAGCCCATGGGTTACTAATAACGCTGCGATCGCTCCAACTCCAAAAAACAGTGTATCCATCCATTTTCTTTGAATAAGAAGCGCCAGCCCCATACCAAATAAAAAGATTCCAACCTGATATCGAATGGCCATAGCTATTGCAATGATAAACCCTGCAAAAAAAACATTCACCATCCTTTGCCAGGTGAATTCAAATCTGTCATTACGTTTGATATACATCCATGAACCCCAGAAAAGAAAAGGAATAGCGACTATTTCTACAAGATTGCGTACGGAAAGAAAAGGCATAAACCAAAATAGAGCCAGCATGAAACCAACAGTTACTGCCGTTTTCTTATTCGCTAATTTTTCGGTGATTTTATAAGCATATTTCACTGCAATAAGAGAAAATAACGCCAACAAAAGGCGAAGGAAAAACATCTTTACTTTTGGATTGTCAATCCCAATAATCTTCAGAAAAGCAAATTGGAGATAATTGATGGAGGCATAAGTAATATTCTGAGCTTCCATTTTTCCCCCTGCTTCCTGTGATTCAGGCAACCATCCTTCATAATCTTCACCTACGGTCCAGGACCAGGGTGTCTCGACCGCTAAGAAATGATCGTCATGCATGCCGTAACCCTGAGAGAAGATAGCAGAAATGAATCGTATTAAAAATGCCAGAATGATGATTAAAAGCAAGGGATCTTTATCCCATTGTGCATGAAATTTTGAATTTAAGGATTTTAGCATGGACAAGATTTTACATTGGATATTGTTGAAAAATGATGTAACAAATATCATTCAAAATGATAGAGAAATACAATAATAGCCTCATAAGCGGGCTTTTTGTTCCCTTCTATTTCCAGAGTTGCTTTCATATGGGCTCTTGTTATGCCCCGCAGATCTTTAATGTTTTCTAATCTGGCACGCAATCTTACTTTGCTGTTGACCGGAACACTCTGATTGAATTTAAGGTTTTCAATGCCGTAATTCACCATTAATTTTACATTTCTGACATCAACAATTTGCAACCATAGATAAGTTAGCAACGACAGGGTTAAATATCCATGAGCAATTGTTGTTTGAAATGGTGATTCTTTTTTTGCTTTTTCTATATCGACATGTATCCATTGATGGTCATTGGTTGCATCGGCAAATTTATTGATCTGTTCCTGTGTTATGGTATGGTAATCTGAAA
>CAZWFM010000242.1:0-3887 GCA_964633185.1 uncultured Bacteroidales bacterium
GTCTCGGTGCCATCGTGGTTAAAGGAATTACCGGCAAAGAAAGACAAGGAAATCCTTATCCCCGTATGGCGGAAACACCATCAGGCATGCTTAATGCGGTGGGATTGCAGAATAAAGGGATCGACTATTTTATACATACCATCTATCCTGAGATATCAAAATACGATACTTATATTGTGGTTAATGTGAACGGCAGTACAATTGATGAATATTGTGAAGTTGCAGAGAAATGTAATAAACTGGAGAAAATAGAAGCCATTGAGCTGAACATTTCCTGTCCGAATGTGAAACAAGGTGGCATGATATTCGGAACTCATTGCCCTTCGACAATTGCTGTGACCAAAGCAGTACGAAACGTTTTCAGCAAAACTCTGATTGTTAAATTATCGCCAAATGTTACGAATATCGTTGAGTTCGCCCTGGCAGTCGAATCCAGCGGTGCAGATTCTGTATCACTAATTAATACTTTAGTCGGTATGGCCATTAATGCAGAAACAAGGCGTCCTGCTCTCTCTACTGTCACGGGTGGTCTCTCCGGACCCGCTATTAAGCCTGTTGCCTTAAGAATGGTTTGGCAGGTTGCAAAAGCCGTGAAAATTCCTGTAATTGGGATTGGCGGTATTATGAATGCTACTGACGCTATTGAGTTTTTTCTTGCCGGAGCAAGCGCTATACAAGTAGGTACAGCCAATTTTATTCATCCTGCAGTAACGATGGAAATTCTTGATGGTATCAATGATTATCTTGATCACAATCATTTTAAAAGTGTAGATGAAATTGTTGGTTCGCTAAAGGATTTTACTGAAACTGATAATTACGTGTAGTTTCCGTATTTTAATTTCTTTATTTTTTTTATTCAAATATTCTAATCTCGTGCATTGTACTGTTTAAATGTACCATCTTTATAGAAAACAAGTATGTAATTTACATTTGTAAATTTACTAATTTTTGTTTTTTCATATTCTTCTATTGATGTAACCTGGTTTCCTGAATTTGATTCAATTTCTTCATTACTCTTTATGGTGTTTTTCTCTTTATATTTTTCCTGATCAAATAATGTTGAATCATTTACACCTTTATAATTAAGGTTTTCATTGCTTTTTATCATATTTCCCTTACCTGTGAGCAACCATTCCGTATTTAATCCTGAAAAACGTTTCAGTATTTTAATTATAAAGTCATAACTGGGTTTATTTCTTCCACTCATAATATGAGATATGCTTGATCTCTGAACACCGATTTCATCAGCAAATTTAGCAGGAGTTAAGCCTTCTGCCTCCATTAATTTTAAAATCTGATCTTTCATGGCCGAAAATTTACACAAATGTAAATAAATTACAATTAACAGTTGTAAAATTATTGTTTCCATAGTTTATTTACATTTGTAATCTTACTCAAATTTGTTACAATTGTGAAAAATATTGAATTTTTATAAAGCTTTGTATTTTAAAAGGTTGAGAGAAATAGTGTGATTTTGCATGAAACTTTAAATAATTTATTTAAAATACTGGTTTATAATGATATATATGTAATAATTGTTCTATATTTCATACTTATGATTATATTTTAGTCATTTAATCAAGTTATTACTTTAAATATTCTATGTAAATAACTGATATATAGTTTTTTATATCATCATTACTATGGAATTCAATCACGTTGAGCATATTTTACATTTGTATACTTTTATGTTCATAGAATCTAATAAACAATTGTAAAAACAAACGATGTTTACTATTGTAATTGACAAAGAATCGTTACATATGTAAAATATTCGGTATACATTTTATTTTATATGTTTTTAAATTCTTATTTTGAATTACTTCATTTTATGTTTTCATGTTTATTTGTTTTACGAAATATTATTCTCAGGTTATTTTGGATATAAAAAATTGAGTTGTCATTTTTTCTGTCATTTTAAAGCTCTGAGAATTGAAAATTTGCCTCTAACCTGCCCTTGTAAACAAGAAATTCTTAACAGATTTCATTCTAATTTTTATTTTAAACCTGTATATTCCTTTATTTATGGGCTTTTAACCCATTTCATAACTCGATTTTCGAGTAGCACAGAAATGTTATTTTTGCTATAAATTTTGTTTCAATGAAAAAATTTGAGCTTCACTGGCAAATCGTAATAGCTATTTTGCTATCTGTTCTTTTTGGAATATTCTTCCCTTATTATGTAAAATATATTAGCTGGATTGGCACATTTTTTTTACGCGCTCTTCAGATGGTTGTCGTACCTCTTGTATTTTGTTCATTAATTTCAGGTATAACCAATATTGGTTCGGAAGGAAATCTTGGAAGACTCGGAATGAAAACAATAGTATTTTATTTAACAACAAGTTTGCTTGCCATTTTTACAGGATTGTTGCTTGTCAATCTTTTTAAACCCGGATCGGGAATCAATCTGCTCAGCAATGAAATCTCGGAATATGTTGATCTGCCTGTAAAACCCTTATCTGAAACGCTTATTGAGATCATTCCCACGAATATTATTGATGCATTGGCCACAGGCAATATGCTATCAATAATATTTTTTTCTATACTTTTTGGTTTTTTTATAACAAAACTTAATGCTCCTTATCGCGAGAACCTTGAAACCTTTTTCCATGCCACCTTCCGGGTTATGATGAAGATTACCTTGTTCATCATTCGTTTTGCACCGATCGGTATTTTTGGAATTGTCAGCAAGGTTGTTGCCGAGCAATCCGATCTGGGAGAACTTGCTTTGCGCCTTGGCAAATTTATGCTGCTGGTTATTATCGGTTTGCTGATTCACAGCATGTTTACATTACCTCTTATTCTTCGTTTCATCGGCAAGATCAATCCTGTCAAACATATTAAGGCTGTCAGTGCAGCTTTGCTAACCGCATTTTCTACTGCTTCTTCCAATGCAACTCTTCCACTTACCATGGAATCGGTTGAGGACAAGGCCGGAGTATCAAATAAAATATCAAGTTTTACATTGCCTCTCGGAGCTACTATAAATATGGACGGTACTGCATTGTACGAATTGGTGGTTGTTGGTTTTGTGGCCCAGCTCTATGGCATCGATCTTTCATTTTCACAGCAATTGATAGTCATACTTACGGCGCTTCTAAGCTCTATTGGAACAGCCGGTGTACCTATGGCCAGCTATGTAACCATGACTATAATTTTTACTGCTGTTGGTTTACCTTTTGAAGCAATAGCCCTGATTCTGCCTGTTGACAGACCCCTGGATATGATGCGAACTGCCGTTAATGTGTTTGGTGATACCTGTGGTGCAACAGTTATCGCTGCATCGGAAGGGGAAAAATTAAAGGTTAAATAGTGGAATTTTGTAAATGTTTAATTAATAATGAAGAATTGGAAGACGGAAGAAGAACTAGCCCCTTCATAAGGCTTGTTATAATACTTCAGTGAACCGGCCAAAGGGAGTTCATGACCGAAGGGAATAACATTACGAGCTCGACCCAGCCTGCCATGCCTTCGGCAGGCTGGGTCGAGCTCTCCTGATTTTCATCGGGATGGGTTGTGGAACTGTGGGGTTGTTAAACTGATAAACAACTAAACAATCCTTCACTGCTTCAATGCTTCAAACAGTACTTCTGCCGGATGTTTTGCTATTTTCCCCGTTCCATCTTTGATCTGATGTCTGCAAGATGTTCCCGGAGCTACAACAATAGTGTTTTCCTCTGCCTGTCGAACTGAAGGAAATAAAACCAGCTCTCCGATTTTCATTGATAAATCGAAATGCTCTTTTTCGTAACCAAAAGAACCAGCCATTCCACAGCATCCTGATTTGATCTCTTCTACCTCATAATTTTTCGGTAAACTCAAACACGCTTTTGTTGCATCTGTTGATGAGATCGCTTTTTGCTGACAATGTCCGTGCAATATTA
>CAZWFM010000243.1:0-3855 GCA_964633185.1 uncultured Bacteroidales bacterium
ATTTGAGTTTTATGTAGACAGGGACCCTCCTGAAATCAAACTATCCGTTGAGAATGATATTTACAATGGGAAATACGATTTTATTTCGTCACGTAGTAAAATTACGATCGAAGCAAAGGATGAGAAGGCCGGAGTAGAAAAAATCTTATACAGTATCAATTCAAATATTCTTGATAACGAATACCGTGAACCAATTGTAGTCGATAATGAAGGATTAAAGTATTTGCGTGTAAAAGCATCCGATTATGTTGGAAATGTATCTCCTGTTCAGATCCATGCCTATTTCTGTGATGTTACACCACCTGCTACAAGCGTTATAATAGGTTCCCCAAAATATGCTTCTCGCGATACCTTGTTTGTTTCTGATGTAACAAAGATCTCTATAAATGCAAATGATAATCAATCGGGAGTCAAAGAAATAAGGTATACCTTAAACGGTGGTGAGAGTATTCTCTATAATTCTCCGTTTACGGTTACAAAGCCCGGTTTCCATACCTTGTCCTGGGCTTCATCAGACAATGTTAATAATGAAAATGCCGTTAAAACACAACAGATTTTTGTTGACAATATCCCCCCTATTATACATTATCATTTTAGTGTTGAATCTATAGGGAATAAAACCATCAGGGATGAAGTATACACCATTTACCCAACCAATACAATGCTTTACATTGCAGCGACAGATGCCAGTTCAGGAGGAGAGAAAATAGAATATAAAATCAATGAAGGAGGTATACTTACGGCAAATCCTATAAAAGGATTGATCCCCGGTAATTACCTTGTTGAAGTAGAAGCTTATGATGTACTGGGAAATAAAAGTATCAAGGAAATAAAATTTGCTATTGAAAAATGAGAAATCTTAAGATAGTTCATCTATCCTTCATTTTTTCTTTAATTTTTACCTTTAACCTCGAAGCTCAGGAAGAAAAATATATCGGATTGTTTCTGTATAATTTCACAAAATATTTTGACTGGCCGGAGACAATGAAAGATGGCGATTTCGTTATTGAAGTTTTAGGACATGAATCGGTCTATGACGAGCTTCTAAGAATTACGGCAAACAAAAAAATAGGCAATCAGAATATCGTTGTCAGAAATCCGGAAACTCCCGAAGCTACAGGCAAATGCCACATCATATTCATAGGCCACTGGCACAGCAGGCACTTGCCGGCCATCCTTGCCAAATTTAACAGTTATCCATCATTGATAATTACAGAAATGGAAGGCCTTCTTGATCAGGGCTCAGCTATAAATTTTGTAATACGGGATGGTACTATTAAATTTGAAATGAAAATATCCAATGTTACCTCTCACAAGATAAAGACTGACCAGAGAATCAGAGAGCTTGCCTATAAGGTAATCGATTAATTTCCATCAAAGAGTTTTAACTCAATCAATTGTGCCAAAGCCGGTAAATGACTGCAAAACATCAGGTACTAAAATACCTTGTGTAGTCTGATTATTTTCCAGCAATGCAGCTACAATTCGGGGGAGAGCCAGTGCACTTCCATTCAGTGTATGTGCCAGTAAAGGCTTTTTTGAATTCTTATCTCTGTAACGTAATTTTAATCGATTGGCCTGAAAAGACTCAAAATTTGAGACAGAACTTACTTCCAGCCATTTTTTCTGGGCAGCAGAAAAAACCTCGAAATCGTATGTTAGTGCAGATGCAAAACTCAGATCACCTCCACAAAGTTGCATGATCCGATAGGGCAAATCAAGCTTTTGAATGAGACTTTCAACATGGAGAACCATCTCTTCCAGGGTCTGATATGATTTGTCCGGATGTTGAATCTGGACAATCTCCACTTTATCAAACTGGTGCAAACGATTCAATCCACGCACATCTTTGCCATAAGAGCCTGCTTCCCTTCTGAAGCAAGGTGTATAAGAAGTCTTTTTTATGGGAAATTCATTCTCATCCAATATTATATCCCGGTAAATATTTGTCACAGGTACTTCAGCTGTAGGGATCAAATAGAAATTGTCTGAGGTAACATGGTACATCTGGCCTTCCTTATCAGGGAGCTGCCCGGTTCCAAAGCCTGAATCTTCATTCACCATGAGAGGAGGAAGAACTTCATCATAACCTGCTTTCTGGTTTTCATCAAGGAAAAAATTTATCAATGCCCTCTGAAGTTTTGCCCCCTTGCCGGTGTATACAGGAAAACCTGCCCCGGTAATTTTGTTCCCCAGCTCAAAATCAATTAAATTGTATCTGGTAGCAAGCTCCCAATGAGGCAAAGGTTCAAAATTAAATATTGGTATTTCCCCTTCTTCTCTGATACATAAATTATCTAATGCCTTATCTCCCTCAGGTACAGACTCATTGGGAAGGTTTGGTAACCCAATTAATAATTTAAATATATTTTCCTCTGCAATAATAAGGTTTTCCTCTGCCTCCAAAATTTGTTCTTTAAGTTTCTTCGTTTTTTGTTTTGCTTTGTCTACTTCTTCAGATCTTGCATCTTTTATTAGTAGACCTATTTGCTTAGATTCATTTCTCAATTCATGTTGTAATGAATTCAAATCATTTTGTTTTGAACGTCGTGAAATATCTATTTTTATTATTTCTTTGATTATCTCAGTTGCATCAAAACCTTTAATCCTCAATCGTCGAATTACATCATCTGTATTTTCCCTTATCTGGTTCAATGTAAGCATGGTGCTAAAATTAAAAATGAATCTCCCTGCAGCAAACAACGGAGTATTAAACTCATTTATCCCGATACGCTACGCTATCGGGATTCATTCAACTTACAGATTTCAATGCACTGCGTCTTTGAAATCTGAGTTTCATGAATAAAAAAACTCCTGCAAATTACAACAACTTAATCTACAGGAGGTGATTCTATTAAAGAATTTTTCAGATTATTCAGCAGGAGGAACAACCGAAACATATGATCTGTTGTTTTTCTTTTTTCTGAATTTTACTACACCATCAATAAGAGAAAATAATGTATGGTCCTTCCCCATTCCGACATTCGTGTCAGGATGATGTTGTGTGCCGCGTTGCCGAACTATAATATTCCCGGCTTTGGCAAACTGACCACCGTATATTTTTACTCCAAGGCGTTTGCTTTCTGATTCACGACCATTTCTTGAACTTCCGGCTCCTTTTTTATGTGCCATTTTTACTCAATTAAAATTTATTAACTAGCTCTCTTTCTTTTTATTTGCAGGTTTAGTAGTTTTTTTTGCCTGAGGTTTTTTTGTTGTTGCTGATTTCGGTTTTGATTGAGATTTCGTTTCTTTTTTCGCAACAATACTTTTTGCTCCCGGTGAAGCCTTGGGCTTGCTTTCTTTTTTCTGTGCAGCTGATTTTACCGAAGTTTTCAGTTGTGACTCCTTTTTCCGGAGAGTGACATCTGGCATCGATTTTTTGGCTTCAGTAACTTTTTCTTCACCAGTTACTTTTTGCTCCGGCTTTTTTTCTGCCTTTTTAACAGCAGTTGCAGCTTTTCCAGGAGCTATGCTTTTAATAAGAAGTTCAGTTAATAACTGACGATGACCATTTAGTACTTTATATCCCTTCCTTTTTTTCTTCTTAAAAACTTTTACCTTATCACCTTTTACATGAGACACAATAGTAGCTGAAACAACCATATCCTTCACAACAGGGGTCCCAACCTGTATTTTCCCACTGTCATCAATGAGAAGTACCTGATCAAAATCGACCTTGCTTCCTTCTTTACCTTCCAGCCTGTTTACAAAAATTTTCTGATCTTTTTCTACTTTTATTTGTTGTCCGGCTATATCAACTATTGCGTACATTTCAAGTATATTAATTTCTGTTTTGAAACTTGGGAGTGCAAAAATATAAATTTTAATCGAACTACAAACAAAACAGAATAA
>CAZWFM010000244.1:0-1267 GCA_964633185.1 uncultured Bacteroidales bacterium
TTGTAAAACCCGCATCCTGAATTGCAATCAGCATTCCCTGACCTTCAAAGTCAAGGCGATGAAGGTAATCTCCATGGATCATTTCAATCTGGTTGGATGAGAAACCATAGGGAGGATACCCGTTTGAATAGGTATTCTTAAATTTGTTGCTTTTACCGATCTTATCAGTCGTTCCGGGTTTAATCAATTGAGGTTCTGATGTAATGTAACTGTAATTTTCAAGAGTATCCATCAGTTCATCATCATCAGAAGAAATAATGGCGCCATTTAACCATTTCGAGACATTGATAACCTGTATACCGAGATTTCTCAGTTCATTCAGGTAAACAGGATCCACCGGCAGGTCCTCTTCGGTAATACCAATATTTTGTCGGGTTCTTCTTGTAATGGCCCTTTCAGAGAGATATTCTCCCGGATTATCAATGGAATAGGGAGTATTTTCTTTGTCCGTAAAATTTACCCAATATTTTGATTTTTCAACTTGTGTATATGCTATGTAATGGGTAAATAAAAAAAAAGCAGTCAGTATCGATAATCTAAAGCAATTTTCCATCTTAATAATATCCTCTTGAGGGCATTACATCATCAATTGTGGGATCTTCAAATTTACCAATGTTTTCTTCTACCATTTTAAAGAATTCCTTATATTTTTCCAGTATCTCATCTTCATTTTCGGCTTTTCCGTATTTATAAATGATCTCAAATTCTTTTTTTCCTTCATCTGTGAAAAAAGTCCACGTACCATGGCGCTTATTATCCAGATGATGACCCATTATCATCAGATTACCATTTGGCCAGTACAACGTATAGGGACCGTTTAACTGGTTGTATGAGTATGAAGTTTTAAGTTTCAGGGTTCCATCATCAAAATACTGGTTCCATATTCCATGTTTTGCATTATTCACCCAATCAATTTCTTCCGAAACCTGTCCATTAGGGTAATATTGTTTTTCAATTCCGTGTTTAGCACCTTTATTGTATACTTCAGTTGAAGTCAGTGTGCCCGTATAAAAACTATAATAGTTCCATGTGCTGTCTTTCATTTCCTGAAAATAGGTTCCTTCTGCGGCTAATTCCCCATCGTTATAAAAGAACTTTGTTTTTACGTAATCAGATTTTTGGTTGTATTGCATAATTACTCTTACTTCTCCTGTCTCATAAAATCTTTTTATTATCCCAACTGGTTTTCCATTTTTAAAATGGCCTTCATACATAAGTTTTCCATTGGGATAGTCTTTTTTCCAGTAACCTTGTTTCAGACCATTAT
>CAZWFM010000244.1:1367-3842 GCA_964633185.1 uncultured Bacteroidales bacterium
ATAAGTTTTCCATTGGGATAGTCTTTTTTCCAGTAACCTTGTTTCAGACCATTATGATCAACCTGGTTAACAGTATCGTTTTGAGCTTTTGTGTCGATTGTAATGGCAAACAAAACCAAAACGAGAAAAAGAAATGTTCTGCACATATTTTTTAATATTATAATGCTAAATGTAACGAATTTATTTTTCACGTACCAAGATAAATAAATTGATAAATCAACCTTTAACTCTTCACTGGTTTCATCCGGTTTTAATAGGGACTTAACTTTATGCTATATTTTAAGTCACAAGTCACTAGTTACAGGTCACTGGTTACAATTCACAAATAGCCATTAAAACTCAAATTCAAAAAAGCAAATTTCAAACAAATTCATAATGAATGATACTTCAATCAAGATAGGTATGAACTGGAAGAAAGGATGAATTATCATGGGCTTACCAGGATCCAATGAACTCAAAAAAGATTTTTCTATTCCATTATCTAAAAAGCTTAAGGGTAATGTTTTGGTCATTGTGATTTGAGAATTGGATATTCCTTGTATATTATAATTTGGTATTTATCATACCAGGCAGTGCGAACTAATTATTACTTGCTATAAGAAGCTTCAGATAAAAAAAGCTGTTCAAATGAACAGCCTTTTTCTATGTAATGTCATAGTATTTGTTATTTCACTTCTTCGAAATCAACATCAGTAACTTCCTGATCATTGTCTTTCTTATTACTTGTTGATTTCTCCTTTTCTCCGTCATTTTGCTGTCCCTGAGCCTGTTGACTGGCATTGTACATATCCTGGGATGCTGCCTGCCAAACCTGATTCAATTCAGCAGTAGCTTTGTCAATGGCTTCTATATTCTGACTTTTATGTGCTTCTTTCAGGTCGGCAAGAGCTTTTTCAATGGGAGCCTTTTTATCCTGAGGTATTTTATCGCCAAACTCCTTCAATTGTTTTTCAGTCTGGAAGATCATGCTGTCAGCAGCATTGATTTTATCCACACGCTCTTTTGCTTTCTTATCTTCATCTTCATTTGCTTTGGCTTCTTCACGCATTCGTTTAATCTCATCTTCACTAAGACCTGAAGAGGCTTCAATTCGTATACTTTGTTCTTTGCCGGTTCCTTTATCTTTTGCTGATACATGAAGTATTCCATTGGCATCAATATCGAATGTAACCTCTATTTGCGGTATTCCCCTGGGGGCAGGTGGTATGCCATCGAGATGAAATCTGCCAATGGTTTTGTTTCCTGCCGCCATAGGTCTTTCTCCCTGAAGAACATGAATTTCGACCGATGGCTGATTATCAGCTGCTGTAGTAAATGTTTCTGCCTTTTTTGTAGGAATTGTGGTATTTGCTTCGATAAGTTTTGTCATTACACCGCCCATGGTTTCAATTCCAAGTGACAGAGGAGTAACATCCAGAAGCAATACATCCTTAACCTCACCTGTGAGTACACCTCCCTGAATTGCAGCACCAATAGCAACAACCTCATCAGGATTCACTCCTTTTGATGGTTTTTTCTTAAAAAATTTCTCTACTACTTCCTGAATAGCAGGCATACGCGTTGATCCCCCTACAAGTATGACTTCATTGATATCGGATGCTGATAATCCTGCGTCTTTCAGTGCTAATTTGCATGGTTCAACCGTAGCTTGTATAAGCTTATCTGATAATTGTTCAAATTGAGCTCTGGTAAGAGTTTTTACGAGGTGCTTCGGGATCCCGTCAACCGGCATAATATAGGGCAGGTTTATCTCAGTCTGAGTGGAGCTTGATAGTTCTATCTTGGCTTTTTCAGCAGTTTCTTTTAATCGCTGCAGCGCCATCGGATCCTTTTTCAGATCAATTCCTTCATCCTTTTTAAACTCTTCTGAGAGCCAGTCAATAATTACCTGGTCAAAATCGTCACCTCCAAGATGAGTATCTCCGTTGGTTGATTTTACCTCAAATACTCCGTCACCCAGTTCCAGGATAGAAATATCGAAAGTACCTCCTCCAAGATCAAAAACTGCGATCTTAAGGTCCTGACTTTTTTTATCCAGACCATAGGCAAGTGATGCTGCAGTGGGTTCATTGATAATTCGTTTCACAACAAGGCCTGCAATTTCTCCAGCTTCTTTCGTAGCCTGACGTTGTGAATCATTAAAATAAGCCGGTACAGTGATAACTGCTTCGGTTACTTCCTGTCCAAGATAATCTTCTGCTGTTTTCTTCATTTTCTGAAGGATCATAGCAGAGATTTCCTGAGGAGTATAATTACGGTTTTCAATTTTAACCCTTGGTGTGTTATTGTCTCCTTTGATTACTTTATAAGGGACTCTCTTAATTTCTTTTTGAGTATTGTCGAAAGTTTCACCCATAAAGCGCTTGATGGAATAAACGGTTTTCTCTGCATTCGTAATTGCCTGTCTTTTTGCAGGATCACCAACCTTACGTTCTCCATTTTCAATAAATGCAACCATTGAAGGTGTTGTGCGTT
>CAZWFM010000245.1:0-3841 GCA_964633185.1 uncultured Bacteroidales bacterium
TTGCATCAGTGGGATTCATAATAACATAAGTATCCTGCATTTACAAAAATACGAGTGGATACCCAGGAATATGTTAAGAAAAAATTAGTATAAACGATATGTATTTTAATTCTAAATTAAGCAACTTAACATGAATTTAACATAGATTTATTATTATCTTGCCTTTCAAAATTATTTTTGTGCTTTGAAATTTTCTGAAAATGGATAAAGTTTTTCTGATCGTTGTACTTGTTCTTTTTGTACTGGCAATATCCGATTTAATTGTTGGAGTAAGTAATGATGCTGTAAATTTTCTCAATTCAGCTATTGGAGCCAAAGCAGCACCGCTTCGTATCATATTGATTGTAGCTGCAGCAGGCGTACTCCTCGGAGCTACTTTTTCAAGCGGTATGATGGAAGTTGCAAGAAAGGGCATTTTCTTTCCAGGTTCCTTCACTTTTGCCAACATCATGATCATCTTTCTTGCTGTAATGCTCACGGATGTAATACTGCTTGATTTGTTCAATACGTTTGGCCTCCCCACTTCCACCACCGTATCCATTGTCTTTGAGTTGCTTGGTGCTGCTGTTGGAATGTCTGTTTTGGTGATCATGCAAAAAGGAGAAGAGCTAGTTACAATGAGCAACTACATCAATTCAGGAAAAGCACTGGCCATCATTCTTGGTATTTTGTTATCCGTGGTTATTGCATTTACTGTTGGTGCCATTGTACAGTACATCTCCAGATTGATATTCACATTCAACTATGAAAAAACCATTAAATATTTTGGCGCTGTATGGGGTGGTATTGCTATAACAGTTATAACTTATTTTATCTTAATTAAAGGAGCCAAAGGAGCTTCATTTATGACGGAAGAATATCTTAACTGGATCAAATCACATACTCTGCTTATTCTTGGAGCCAGTCTGCTCTTCTGGTCAATCATACTTCAATTGCTGTTTTGGGCATTTCATTTTAATATTTTAAAATTTATCGTATTAACAGGAACCTTCGCTTTGGCAATGGCCTTTGCGGGAAACGACCTGGTTAATTTTATCGGTGTACCACTGGCGGGTTTTGAATCGTTCAGGATTTTTTCCGAAACAGAAGGGGCTAATCCCGATGGATTCCTAATGTCTTCACTTGCCGGGCAAGTAAAAACACCAACAATGTTTTTATTGATTGCAGGGCTCATCATGGTTATAACTCTCTGGTTAAGCCGGAAAGCCAGATCGGTAGTTAAGACCACTTTAAATTTGAGTGACCAGGACCAGATCAATGAAAGGTTTGAATCCAGCTTTCTGGCACGATCATTAGTTCGGCAGGCAATTACGATAAACAAAGGAATACAAAAAATAGTACCTGTATCCTTCGTGAAAAGAATTGAAAAAAGATTTGACACTTCGTATTTTAAAAATCAGCTGAAAGCAAATCCTGGTATATCCTTTGACTTAATACGTGCCTCTGTTAACCTTGTTGTAGCCAGCATTCTGATTGCTTTTGCCACATCACTGAAATTACCCTTATCTACAACTTATGTAACATTTATGGTAGCAATGGGATCTTCGCTGGCTGATGGTGCCTGGGGACGTGAAAGTGCTGTTTACAGAATAACAGGGGTTGTCACTGTTGTGGGTGGCTGGTTTTTCACGGCCTTTAGTGCGTTCACGGTTTCATTGCTGGTTGCACTTATATTAAAATGGTCACATTTGTATGGCCTGATTGCCCTGATACCTCTTGCCATCTTCATAATCGTTAAAACACATCTCATTCATTCAAAAAAAACCGCTAAGGAAGTCAAAGAAATTGAAAAATCCAGAATTTTTTCTCTTGATGGTGATAGTGTTTATGACAACTGTTCTGAGAATGTTACCCAAATGTTAATGGCTGCTGCAAAAACACTGAACAAGTGCGTTGAATTTCTTATAAAAGAAAAACGAAAAAAACTTAAAGAGGATGTAAAGTCAGTAAAACATTTGAATAAGGATGCAAAAGGATTAAAGAAGGAAATTCCGAATACTTTACAAAAGCTTACTGAGGAATCTTATGAAAGCAGTCACAACTACATTGAAATTATAGATTATTTACGGGAGATGATGCACAGTCTTTCCTTTATTGTGAATCCCTGTTATGAACATGTGGATAATAATCATGCTCCTCTCACTGAATTTCAGGCTAAGAGTCTTACTGAAATTAGTAAGGATATTAAAAATTACATTTCAGAAATTGTAGGGGCAATCTCAACATCTGATTATTCAAATTCTGAAAAATTGATCAATAAAGCTTTAAATCTGAATGAGAAAATTTTGCAAATAAGAAAAAAACAATTGAAGCTGATCAAGAAAGAACCCACAAGTACACGTACCAATATGCTGTTCATGGATATTCTGAATGAATTCAAGAATACAATTCTTTTTGTAAATAATATTTACAAATCATTCCGTGACTTTGCAAAAAACAACCAATCCGTCAGTTTTAAAAGTGTACAAAGAGTACTGTAAAAATGGTTATATCTCGTTGCAGAGTTGAAATCTGTTGGTTATAATTCCGTAGTCACTTCCCTTTATTCAAAACCGGAACATTAAACCTTTTCCTGATCTTTTTATTCCGTTTCCGGTGTTTGATGACCTCCGATTCTATATAAAAAATGATTTCTTCTGCCATGTTTTTGATAAGATCACCACAACGCTCCAGTTTTCCGACAGTACGCGAAAAAAGGATGATATTTGAGACTTTATCTTTCGAAGATTTCATGTATTCCTGCATGAGCTTAGGAACTTTCTTATTTACCTTATCGATTTCCTTATCGATCTTAAATACTGTTTTAGCCAGTTTTACATCACTGTTTTCAAGCGCATTGGATACATTGGAAAGCATTTTATCAATATGATCAAACAATTCAGGCAACTTGACAAGATAAATTATTTCTTTTGATAGAATCAATTGATCTTCATAAACAAAACTGGATATTCTATAAGCATGGTCACCAATTCTTTCGAGACAGCCTGCCATTTTTAAAATGGCTATTGTCAGTCTCAAGTCGGCTGCAACCGGTGCATGCAACGCCAGAAAATCCTCACATTCCCTGTCAACAGTCAGCTCATAAGAATTTACCCGGCTTTCTTTTCGCATTACCTCGCTGGCGACTTCAGTATCGCCGGTAAGGATTGCTTCTTTTGCCAGTGTTAGCTGATCTCTTACGAGATCAATCATTTCAAAAAATATATTTTTTATTCTATCTGATTCGTATTCAAGAGGGATCATAACAAACAAATTATCTGTAAAAATGTATATAAAATTAATAATTAAGACAGAATTTGAATTCTTATCCAAATCTTCCTGTTATATAGTTTTCTGTTCTTTCTTTCTGAGGATTGGTAAAGATATCTTTGGTTGCCCCTTCTTCAATAAGTTCCCCCAAATAGAAAAATGCCGTGCGATCACTCACTCTTCCGGCTTGTTGCATATTATGTGTAACAATAATAATCGTGTAATCGTTTTTTAACTCAAAGATCAGTTCTTC
Source organism: uncultured Bacteroidales bacterium (assembly GCA_964633185.1). GTDB lineage: Bacteria > Bacteroidota > Bacteroidia > Bacteroidales > UBA10428 > UBA10428. The sequence goes on from CAZWFM010000245.1 coordinate 3,503, forward strand.
GATCTTTCCCGCAGAGATCGGATCGAGAGCGGAAGTCGGTTCATCCATCAATATGATATTCGGTTCAACTGCTAAAGTTCGTGCTATGCACAATCGCTGCTGCTGACCGCCTGATAAAGCAAGGGCGTTTTTTTTCAGGTTATTTTTTACTTCATCCCATAAAACAACCTGCTTCAAAGAAGATACTACCCGCTCATGCAAAAAAGATTTATCTTTCACTCCCTGGATTTTAAGTCCGTAGGCTACATTATCAAAAATTGATTTTGGAAAGGGATTTGGTTTCTGAAAAACCATACCTACATCTTTACGCAACTTTTCAAGGATAATTTTTTCACTATT
>CAZWFM010000246.1:0-3839 GCA_964633185.1 uncultured Bacteroidales bacterium
CCATTGTGATGTGCCAGGTACATTGCATCGCCGGATGTATCAAAATATAGTGATTTGTATCTGGAGATCTTTTTGTTGTCAATTTCAAGTATTTTGTAATCATTATTTATTTTCTCAAAGATATGTGGCAAAAGATTAATATTCAGAACATATTTTGTATCAACTCTGTTCATTAATCTTACACTATCCATTTCTTTCAGAGTGATAGACCGAAAACTATTCATTTTATTTTGAAACATCATTAAGTTCCTGTTAGTGCGGATAAAAGTATAAAAAAATTCAGCACACATTATTATTACAGAAAAAGAGATGTAAATGTTGCATTAAAGTTTAATTTTTTCATATTTTGTGATTTACGGAAAAACGATATTTTTAAACTTTACTATAAATAGTTATTCATACATTAAATCTAAATGCAAAAATATCAATGTACGATCTGCGGGTATGTATACGATCCGGTTGAAGGTGACCCTGATGGAGGAATCCCTCCAGGAACAGTTTTCAAAGATATCCCTGATGATTGGGTATGTCCCGTATGTGGCGTAGCCAAAGAGGATTTTGAACCTGTTGAATAATTAGTTTTCGGGTATATTCTCAAGTACTTTCAGCAACAATTTCCAAAATTTATCTACAGTTGAAATATTCATTTTTTCGCCGGGAGAATGAGCTTGCTTTATTGTCGGGCCGAATGATACCATATCAATATCTGGATATTTTTCAAGAAACAATCCACATTCAAGACCAGCATGAATCGCTTTTACGACAGGTTCCTTTTTAAAAAGTGATTGATATGCGGATCTTGCAATTTTCACTATTTCGGAATTTGGATCGGGCGTCCAGCCCGGGTATCCTTTGGTTCGGGTAATATCTGCCTTAATCAACGAAAACAAAGCTGCAATTTGATTGGAAACATTTAGCATGGATGATTTTACAGAACTTCGCTGGCTTGTGACAACATCAATGATAGTATTACCCGAAAATTTCACTGAAGCAAGATTTGTGGATGTTTGAACCAATTCCTCAATTTCAGGACTCATCTCGATCACTCCGTTTGGACATGCATGCAAGGCATTTAAAAATTTTTTCTGGGATTTCATTGATAATACCGTTTGAGGCATTTGGGTTTCTTCAACCATTAGATCCAGGTCTGGTTCTGTGTTTCTGAATTCGTTTTGTATCCCAACTTTAAAATCGTTGAATTTCTTAAGAAATTCAGGAATGTTGGATTGCTTTATCACGATTCGGGCTACTGCTTCGCGAGGTATGGAATTTCTAAGATTTCCCCCCTGAAAATCAAACAACCTGATTTTAAATTGTTTTGATAATTGCCATAGAAAGCGAATCATAATTTTATTGGAATTGCCACGACCTTTATTGATATCATCGCCTGAATGACCGCCCTTAAGTCCGCAAACAGATATTGCATACGCAGAATTTGATTTCTTATAAGGTTTGGTGGTATAGCTTATTTTGATCAAAGTATCCATACCGCCGGCACAACCAATAAAAAGTTCACCTTCATCTTCCGAATCAAGATTAATCAATATCTTGCTTTTAAAAAATTCAGGACGAATATTAAATGCACCTGTTAATCCGGTTTCTTCATCCACTGTAAACAAGCATTCAATAGGCCCGTGTTTCAATGAATTGTCGGCAAGAATAGCTAATTGTGCTGCTATTCCTATTCCATTATCAGCACCAAGTGTGGTTCCCCGGGCTCTGATCCAATCCTTCTCAATATAGGCTACTATTGTATCTGTTTCAAAATTATGCTTTACATCTGCATTTTTTTCACAAACCATATCCATGTGACTTTGAAGAACTATACTCTTTTTGTTGTGAAATCCTTTTGATGGAGGTTTGGAAATCAGGATGTTACCTGTTTCGTCCTTCAAATATTCCAGTTTATGTTCTTGTGCAAAGTCAATGATGTAAGCTATTATTTTCTCTTCTTTTTTAGAAGGTCGGGGGATAAGTAGTATTTCCGAAAAGTATTTCCAAATGGGATGTGGTTTCAGATCATCAATTGCTACCATTTTTTCTTGTAAAGTTAGAAATAATAGGAAACAGGGAAAAAATCATTTTCACCGGAGGATAAATATAAACGATATATGCTTTACTATTCCAATATTTTTAATAACCAAGATATTTTATACTTTCGTTAAGCTGAATCATTCGTCAATGAAGAACGCATAAGCCCTGTTAAAGAATGCTGACATTCGATATCATATTGGTTTTTATAGCTATCATTTTCATCCTTGTCTCTCTATATCGGGAAATATTCGGTCCTGCTTTTACTTTTCTTCTTGCTATTCTTTTTCTTGGATTATTTAATGTTCTTACAGCCGGTGAGATTTTAGCCGGACTTGGAAATGTGCAGGTGGCAATTATTTTGTTGTTGTTGGCATTGGGAGATATGATCAGGAAAACGGCGATTATTGAAAGGGTTTTCGACAGGCTCTTCCGTTCAGCAAGAAGTTACAACGGATTTTTAAGCCGGATGATGCTGATTGTGGCAGCATTTTCGTCTTTTCTGAACAATACACCCCTGGTGGCTATTATGATGCCTTATGTACATAACTGGTGCAAGAGAAATAACTATGCTTCGTCAAAATTTCTGATTCCTTTATCGTATGCTGCAATATTAGGCGGATCAATTACGCTTATTGGCACATCTACAAATCTTATTGTAGCCGGTATGGTAGCAGAACAAAAAATCATATCCAATTTAAGGCCGGTACAGATGTTTGATTTTATCTATGTCGGGATACCCATGGTTTTTGTTGGATTCTTTTATATTCTGCTTATTGGTAAGAAATTGCTTCCCGACAGAAAATCAGGAAGCGATGAAAATGATATCAGAACACGAACTTATTTCATCGAGGCAAGGGTTAGGAGTGGTTCCTATTTAATAGGAGAAAAAGTAGGGAAGACCAATCTTAAAAATTTGAAAGGTTTGCTTTTGGTTGAAATTGTACGTGATGGACGAACCATTGATGGATCCAAGACAGATACGGTTATTCGTGAAGATGATGTACTGGTTTTTGCTGGCGATACACAAAAAATTGCAGATCTTGTAGAAACAGAAAAAGGATTGGTAGTTTCTGAAGTTGGCATGCTCTCAAAAGCAAAAAAAGCAGAAGTAGTTGAGCTAGTTGTATCACAGAATTCGACACTAATAGGAAAAGAAGTTCAGGAAGTAAATTTCAGGGCGAAATATGATGCAGCAGTTCTCGCTGTGCATAGAAATGCAGAACATATCAGCACAAAAATCGGCAATGTTGAATTGCGGGCAGGCGATGTTTTACTGGTATATGCAGGAACTGCTTTTAACAGTCGCACCCAGCTTTCGCAGGATTTTTATTTTATTTCAAGAATTAAAGACTATATAAAAGTTGAAGACTATAAAGTGTATACACTTCTTGGGGGTCTTGTGCTGGCTATATTACTTTCAGCTTTTAACATCCTTAATCTTTTCCACGGATTGCTCATATTGATCGTTTTGGCTATGACATTTAAAATTACAACTCCGAAGGATTTTCCAAGAAGTCTTGATTACAACCTGGCCTTAATCATTGTATTGTCATTGGCTTTGGGCACGGCTATGGTGAAAACCAGGGCTGCTGAACTCATAGCTGATGGTATTATCTCACTTTTTCTGCCTCTTGGAAAGGTAGGTGTATTATTCGGAGTGTATCTGATTACTACTGTTCTTGCTGCCTATATAACCAACAAAGCAGCAGTTGGTATCATATTTCCCATTGCACTCACGGTTGCCAGCAACCTGAGTGTATCAGCAACACCTTTTGTGCTGACAGTGGCCTATGCTTCTGCTGCCA
>CAZWFM010000247.1:0-3821 GCA_964633185.1 uncultured Bacteroidales bacterium
ACTGTCCAAAACAGAGATAGATATAAAAATTAGAATCTTGCGCGAAAAGATTCGTGGTCAACAGGAATAATCCTGCAAATACCAAAAGTTCTGCTTTTATTTTTTGTTTTTTCATAATACTTCTATTTAATAGAATGTTGTATAAATTCAATATCATTATATTTCAAATGAAACCTTTTGCAAGGTATAACAAAGTAAAACATTTTAAAACTATCCAATTTCATCAATTAAAGCAGAATTTTAATTGGCACAACTCATTTATAGCAACAATTTGTTTTGTGAATTATTATCATTTATGCTCCCGATATTCATGTGATAAGTAAAAGTCGGTATTGCATTTATCGCCCCTCTATACAAACCTATGACGTTTATAAATTATTTCAAGGGATTATCCTTAAGCTGCCTTTCTATGGCGCAGACTTGCGCCATGTTGTGAGCAATAAAATTTTGCGATAATCTTCTATCACCAATATAATTATTAACAATTGGCCTTCATTTATTAACTCCATCGATTTCATGTAAAAGTTTTGTTTTATTTGTATTAGAAATAAAACCAAAATCAATAACCAGTATGAGCGGATTTTTTGGCAGTGTATTAAAAAGTGACTGTGTTGCAGATGTATTTTATGGTACCGATTACCATTCTCACCTTGGTACAAAGAGGGCGGGGATGACTTTCTTTTCTCAGGAGATAGGATTTCAGCGTGCTATACATAGCATTGAAGATGGTTATTTCAGAAATAAATTTGAAATTGATGTAAAAGGTTTTAGAGGGAACATTGGCATTGGAGTAATTAGTGACACCGAAGCCCAGCCCATCCTTGTAACCTCTCATCTGGGCCGTTTTGCTGTTGCCACGGTTGCAAAAATTATCAATATCGATGAGTTGGAGGAGCGTTGTATGCAGCAGCATCGTACATTCTCAGAAACAAGCCAGGGTTCGGTAAATCCTACAGAACTGGTTGCCATGCTGATAGCTGAAGGCAAAGATTTTGTATCGGGCATTGAGAATGTCTATGAAAAAGTCAGCGGATCCTGCTCTATGTTAATTCTTACTGAGAATAGTATCATTGCGGCCCGCGATAAATTGGGAAGAACACCCATTATACTTGGAAAGAAGAACACAGGGTATGCTGCCACTTTTGAAACTTGTGCATTTCCTAACCTGGGTTACGAAACAGAATACTATGTTGGTTCGGGAGAAATTGTGAAAATAACAGCCGAAGGATACGAACAATTGCGCAAACCGAATGAGAAAATGCAAATTTGCGCTTTCTTATGGGTTTATTATGGTTATCCGCCTTCATTTTACGAAGGCATCAATGTCGATGAATGCCGCTATCGCTGTGGCGCTGCATTGGCTAAAAAGGATAATGCAAAAGTTGATTTTGTAGCAGGTATCCCCGATTCAGGAGTTGGACATGCCATGGGATACAGCAATCAAAAACGTATCCCGATAAAACGTCCATACTCAAAATATACACCTACCTGGCCACGAAGTTTTATGCCGCAAAGCCAGGAAATGCGAGATCTTGTTGCTAAAATGAAATTGCTTCCTAATAATTCTATAATTAATGGGAACCGAGGTGTATTTTTAGATGATTCAATTGTACGGGGTACGCAGCTGAAAGATAATGTACGAGACCTGTATGCATCAGGTATGAAGGAGGTACATATGCGTATTGCGTGTCCCCCACTTACTTATCCCTGTGAATTTCTAAATTTTAGTCGTTCACGATCGCACCTTGATCTGGCTACTCACACAGCAGTAAAAGAACTTGAGGGAAAAGAAAATGTGGATATGAAAGAGTATTCGGATACAGGTAACGGAAAATATAATGCTATGGTTGAACAAATAAGGAAGAACCTTGATTTAACAAGTTTAAAATATCAGAAACTGGACGATCTCGTTGAAGCTATTGGTTTACCCAAAGAAAAATTATGTACTCACTGCTGGGATGGTTCCAGCTATTTCTGATCTTTGTATTACGAATTGAGATTGTCTTTCCGGAGTCAGATGAAACTTTTCTTCCAACGTAAAAAATCAGCAACAACAAAAGTACTTCCGCCAATATAGATCAGATCATTTGTTCCTGCATTAGCTTTAGCATCTTTATATGCATCTATAACGTTATGAAATTCTTTCAATATAAAATCCTTGCTTTTAAAACTGGCAGATAAATCAGTCATTTTCATTGCACGGGGAATATCGGGTTCACATAAATAATATTTTGCATTTACAGGAAGGATTTGTTTGATTTCTTCAATGTCTTTGTCGGCAACAAATCCCAACACCATATGCAAAGTTTTATGAGGTGTCGATTGAATTTGCAAAAGAATATTCTCAATTCCACTTTTGTTATGCGCAATATCACATATAGTCAGAGGATTGAAACCTGTTTCTTGCCATCTTCCCAACAAGCCGGTTGATTTTCTAACCTGTTCAAATCCTTTTTTAATTGACTCTGGTTTTACCTGAATACCCTTTATATCCATAACAGCAAGTGCCATTAGAGCTGTCGGGATATTTCGTTTTTGATAGTGACCCAGAAGATCAGTATCCAGAGAATTAAAATTCCAGTGGCAACAATTTGAAAAATTATACCTTACAGAATTCACCATCTTTTTCATCCCATATGCAATTGAAAAGTACTGATCAGCGAAGTAAATTTTGCTATTCTTCTTCCCGGCAGTTTGAATAAAGATATCCCTGGTTTCTTCCTGGGTTTCTCCAATCACAACAGGAACATTATGTTTCATTATGCCTGCTTTTTCTTTTGCAATTTGCGCTATTGAGTTGCCCAGAAATGCTGTATGATCTTTACTGATATTTGTGATTACTGATACTTCGGGAGTAATAATATTGGTTGTATCCAGGCGTCCTCCCAAACCGACTTCAACAATTGCAATATCCGACTTTTTGTATGCAAAATATTCAAATGCCATGAATACGGTCATTTCAAAAAAAGAAGGTTTTACCTTTTCAAAGAGTTGTCTGTTCTTTTTTGTAAACTCAACCACAAATTGTTTTAAAACAGGCACTCCGTTAACTTTTATTCTCTCTCTGAAATCGAGCAGGTGAGGAGAAGTATAAAGACCAGTAGTATAGCCTTCAGCTTGTAAAACTGACGCGAGAATATGGCTCACTGAGCCTTTGCCGTTTGTGCCGGCTATATGTATGGTTACAAATTTCTTATGCGGATAATGTAAAGTTTTATCAAGGAATATTGCATTTTCAAGGTCTGCTTTATATGCCGGACCTCCAATACGCTGGTACATGGGTAGCGAACGAAATAAATAATCAATGGTTGCCTGGTAGGTCATTGTTTGGATGCATTCAGTTGCCTTTGCTACCAGCTTTCATAATGAATTCTTTCCGGCTTGATTCGATCGGGTGTTTCTTTTATTTCAGCAGGATATCCGAGAGAGATCACGGCCAGTGGAATAATATTGTCAGGAAGCCGGAAGATTTTTTGTAGTCCTTCCATTCTGTTTTCTCTTGGGTAAATACCTACCCAACATGCTCCCAAACCAAGTGCATGAGCAGCCAGTAGCATATTTTGTGCAGCTGCAGAGCAATCCAGAAGACCATATCCATCATCATGCTGAAGATTTTCATCAACACATATCAGAATGGATTTTTTTGCTTCAGCCAGCATGTTTGCACTTTTATGGATCTCCATAATGGCATTGCATGTTTCTTTTTTTTCAAACACGATAAAATGCCATGGTTGCTTATTAACTGCAGATGGAGCATACATTCCGGCATGAATAATTTTATCAACTGTTTTGTTATCGATTTCTTTATCAGAATACCTTCG
>CAZWFM010000248.1:0-3817 GCA_964633185.1 uncultured Bacteroidales bacterium
AAGAGACGGCAGCGGTAACTGGAATGAAGTGCAGAAAATTGTTGCTTCTGACAGAGATGTTAATGACCATTTTGGGAATTCAGTTAGCATTTCAGGCAACTATGCTGTTGTGGGAGTTAATGCTGATGATAGTTATGCCGGTTCTGCCTATATATTTGAACGTAGTAGCAACGGGACCTGGAGTGAAGTACAAAAGATTGTTGCTTCCGACAGGGATACTGATGACCAGTTTGGCTGTTCAGTATGCATATCAGGTCAATATGTTGTAGTTGGAGCCTGGAATGAAAATGAAGATGCTGAAGGTGAAAATACATTGTCATCGGCAGGCTCCGCCTATTTTTTTGAACGTGATGGCAGTGGCAATTGGAATGAGGTACAGAAGATCAATGCCTCGGACAGGGATGAAGACGACAGGTTTGGCGCTTCAGTAAATATTTCAGGGAATTACGTTGTTGTTGGCGCTAGTTATGAAACAGAGGATGCTGAAGGGGGAAATACCATGAATCAGGCCGGCTCAGCCTATATTTTTAAGCATGATGCCGGAGGCAACTGGAGTGAAGAACAGAAAATTGTTGCTTCTGATAGGGCAGAAGGAGATCGATTTGGCCGTTCAGTATCCATATCAGGTAATTATGTCGTTGTTGCAGCATATGAAGAAGATGAAGACGCTTCAGGCGGGAATACGCTGGAATCGGCCGGTTCTGCCTATATCTTTAAGGTTAATGGCAATGGATACTGGAATGAGGTGCAGAAAATTGTTAGCTCAGATAGGTCTGCTGAAGACTTATTTGGCTCGTCAGTTTCCATTTCCGGTAATTATACAATTGTTGGAGCATATTATGAAGATGAGGACACATCGGGTGAAAATACTCTTCTGGAAGCTGGTTCGGCTTATATTTTCGAATCCTGCACTCCAGGCATCACTTCCGACCCGGAAAACATCATCGAGAATGGCAATTTCCAGAATTGTATACTATCTCCCTGGTCGGTCTATAATGCTTATCACCTGGGAGTAACAGCTGATGCTGTTATAACGGATGGCGCATGCACAGTTACCAATATTACCCTGGCCGATGAACCGAATGTATATCATGTACAATTGATACAGGTACTTTCTACAGCACAGATTGACCGATTGGAAATAAACTCTGCCTATGAACTTACATTTGATGCCTGGGCCGAAACCGATAACCGTCCCTGCCGTATTTCGTTCGAACAAAGAGTTGACCCCTGGGCGAATGTTTTCAATGATAATATAGAGTTAAGTACAACACTTTCATCCTATACCTTCGAATTTATTGTTGATGAAGTATTTTCTGACATGCAGCTCTCATTCCAATTGGGCACCGAAACCAGTTCGGCCACATTTGACAATGTCAGACTGGTAAAGAAACCAGACATTTCTATTGATAACAGACCCATGGAAAACGTAATCAGGATCATGCCCAATCCGGCGACAGATTTTATTCAGGTTATAACCACTGATGGTTCGACAATAAGATTATACAACAACCTGGGTGTATTGGTAAAGGAAGTAAATATTACCAATGGCAAGGAGCAGCTCGATGTAAGCAGCCTGACAGAAGGAATTTATTTCATAAAGATTAAAAATGAAGCAATAACAATAACAAGAAAAGTGATCATTAAGTAGGTTTTCTAATTTAACTATATAAAATTGATAAGTACATTGTTGAACTTAATAAAGGATCAAGTTTATTATGGGATGATAAACCTTGTGTATTCTTAGTGTTTTAATGTCTTTGTGGCTATAGTTTTTTGCCACAAAGTCTCAAATCCTTAAAGAACCACAAAACATTCCTTTTTGAACTAAAGTCTGAATAAATTATTAACCATAAAAATTATTTCACATGATAAAAATGAATACAATATACAGCTGGATCCCACTTATTATGGTTTCCTTATTTTTTCTTCTATCTTCTTGTGAAAAGAAGAAAAGCGACAGTATCGAATATAGCGAACTTAGTAAGGCTCTTGCTAAGGCCTGGGAAAATGTTAATGTGGATATGCCAAACGCAGAACTCAAAGAAATTATTGGAGATGATGTAAATGCTGATGGGACTGTTACAGATGAATGGAGTTTTTATTTCGGCAGAGATGAAGCTCATGGCGGTGAAGACAGCTATGGAATACGTGTAGATCCTGATGGTGCGGTATTTTCCTGGGGTCCGGGTGGATATTATTTTGAAACAACAATCTCCGACTATAATTCAAACGATGCTGCAGAATGGGTCCGTGTAGCCGATGAAGCTACTCCCTGGATTGATAGATCACTTACCTATCGCGAATTGCAGGTTCGCTCCGAAGATGGAGATGGGGATAAATATCCTCAGGCAACGAATTATGTCATTCTATTTTATAAACCGAATGACGGAGGAGAGCCTGTTACCTATGTTGAACTTAATGCCGACGATTATGAAATTCTTTTTATTGAACCAAATCCATAGATCATACAGGTATTGAAAGATTTGTCCGAATGACTTTGGAGTCAAGTAAATATTTTCTGCGGAATCTTTGGGATAGTCATTAGTCAGGACCGATTATAAAACCCTTGGGATTAAATATGTCCTGAGGATTTTTACAATATTTGTGCGACTTAGGTTTGGTTTTATCGACAGAAAGGATAAAAGCGGGACAGTTAACTGTATTTTACCCGACTCTGATTTTATACTTTATTTCGAAAACCGGTTACTGATTTTTTTAATGCTAATTGGAGAGGCATACGGAATAAGTTACAACAGCGAATATAAAAACAACCTACCCCTTATGCCTTTTGCCTTTTCCCTCCTTTTTTCAATCCTCCACATCCTTCATACTCAACTGGATCCGTTTTCTCGGAATATCAACTTCCAGTACTTTGACTTTTACATGTTGATTCAATTGGACAATCTCATTCGGATCGGAAACGAACCGGTTGGCTAGTTGCGAGATATGAACCAGTCCGTCCTGTTTCACTCCAATATCCACAAAAGCCCCGAAATTTGTAATGTTGGTTACTATACCGGGTAGTACCGACCCTGGTTTTAAATCTTCCATTTTGTAAATCCCTTTAGCAAATTCAAATACTTTGGCTTTGGTTCGGGGATCACGACCGGGTTTTGCCAGTTCGTTCAGAATATCTTTTAATGTGGGAATACCCACATTATCTTCAAGGTATTTATTGATATCTATCTTCTTCTGAAGCTCTGCACTTTCTATCAGCGTGGTAATATCGACTCCCTGATCCGCTGCCATTTTTCCCACGATTTTATAACTCTCGGGGTGCACCGCACTGTTATCGAGTGGATTTTCTCCATTACGGATACGCAAAAAACCTGCTGCCTGTTCAAAGGCTTTCGGCCCCATACGGGGAACTTTTTTCAATTGTTCTCTTGTTGAGAAAGCTCCGTTTTCTGACCTGTAATTGACAATATTTTGTGCTATTTGAGACCCCATTCCGGATACGTAAGTAAACAAATGTTTGCTTGCCGTATTCAAATCGACCCCCACTGCATTTACACAACTTTCAACTACTTCATCCAACGATTTTTTAAGCTTGATTTGATCCACATCATGCTGATACTGCCCCACCCCAATTGATTTTGGGTCAATTTTAACAAGTTCGGCAAGAGGGTCCATCAATCTTCTGCCAATTGAAACTGCACCACGCACGGTGACATCATATTGCGGAAACTCTTCTCTTGCTAATTTTGAAGCGGAATAAACCGATGCCCCTGCTTCATTCACAACAAAAACCTGCAGGTCACGATCAAATCGCATTTTCTTTACAAAACGTTCGGTTTCCCTGCTTGCTGTACCA
>CAZWFM010000249.1:0-3810 GCA_964633185.1 uncultured Bacteroidales bacterium
AGGATTCTTTGATATTGGAACAGCCTGGTCAGGAAAGCATCCATGGTCAGGCGAGAATGCTTATGATAATGATGTTATTCAACAACCGCCTGTTGAAATAGAAATTGATGCCCAGAGAGAACCAATAGTTGCCGGGTACGGTTTTGGAGTCAGGTCTCAGTTGTTTGGCTATTTCATTCGGTTAGACTGGGCATGGGGTGTAGAGAATATGCAAGTTTTACCCTATGTGTTCTACCTTTCATTGAGTCTTGATTTTTAATACAAAGCCATGGAAATTCAAAGCTTTATTCTATTGTGTCTTACCGGTATTGTAGCAGGAGTAATCGCAGGTGGATTGGGAGTTGGCGGAGGGATACTGATTGTTCCTGTTCTGGTACTTCTGTTTGGAATGACACAACATGAAGCCCAGGGAACAAGTCTGGCCGTCTTATTACCTCCTGTGAGTATTCTTGCACTGATCAGTTACCATAAAAAAGGCTTCGTAAATTATAAATTTGCTGCAATACTCATTGTGACATTTATTATTGGTAGCTATCTGGGCGGTTTGTTTGCTGTTCATTTGCCTGAAAAAGAGTTAAAAAAAATCTTTGGTGTACTCTTGTTGCTTGCAGGCATCAAAATGATCTTTGAAAAATAATACTCATTCCTAAGAACCATCGTTCCTATAAATTGCAACATTCCAATTTAAAATCCGTTCAAATAGCTATTTCTTAATAATTTTTTTTTGAATATTCATATTTGAATATACTTTTGCTCACTATTAATTGATTTAAAATTATAAGTTATGGCTTACGTAATTAGTGATGATTGTACTGCATGTGGCACATGTATTGATGAATGTCCTTCCGAAGCAATCCATGAGGGTGATATTTATAAAATTGATCCGGACGCTTGTATAGACTGTGGAGCTTGTGCTGATGTATGTCCGGTGGAAGCTATATCTCCGGAATAATTTTTTGCAGAATATTATTTTAGACCTGCCTTTTAGCGGGTCTTTTATTTTGCATGAATAGGATCCATTGAAAAAATAATCCTACTTTTATTTCCTGAACTTATCATATTATGGAATTTGTATTTTTTGGAACCGGATTCATTGTTGCTTCAATTATTTTCTGGATGTACTATCGATTTAAAAGTTCATCAGGTCAGCAATTGCTTTCAGAAAAAAACAAGCTTCTTTTACAACAAGCGGAAGAACTTAAAACCAAATTAACAGAAAAAGAAAATTTCCTCCTTCAGCTAAATTCACAAAACAGTGCGAAAGAAACAGAAATAAAGAACCTGGTTTTAAGATTGCAGGAACAAAAACAGGAATTGACAGAGATCAGAGAAAAATTCAATACGGAATTTAAAAATCTCGCCAATGAGATCCTTGAAGAAAAATCGAAAAAATTTACGGAACAAAATAAAACAAACCTGGATCTGATTTTAAAACCTTTGCATGAACGAATAAAAGAATTTGAAAAAAAAGTTGAAGAAACTTATGATAAAGAAGCTCAGCAACGTTTTTCATTGAAAGAAGAGGTAAAGAGACTGGCAGAACTTAATCAGCAGATAAGTAAAGAAGCAAGTTCACTGACCAATGCCTTAAAGGGTGACTCTAAAACCCAGGGCAACTGGGGTGAGGTTATCCTTGAAAATATACTGGAAAGGTCAGGTTTAAGAAAAGGACAGGAATATACTGTTCAGGATTCTTTCAATCTTGAAGGCAACAAAAGATCACAATCTGATGTTATCGTTCACTATCCCGGAGAACGAAGCATTGTTATTGACTCAAAAGTTACGCTGACAGCATACGATAAATATATGTCATCATCAGATGAGAAAGAAAAAGAAGATGCTTTAAAAGCACATCTCATTTCAGTAAAAAATCATATCAACGACCTGGCTTCGAAAAATTATCAGGACATTGATGAAATTAAAACACTTGATTTTATTATTCTTTTTATGCCGGTTGAACCTGCATATTTATTAGCAATAAAGAACGAACCTCAATTGTGGACTTATGCTTATGAAAGGAGGATCCTGCTTATTAGTCCTACCAATCTAATTGCAGTTTTAAAAATGATCGAAAGCCTCTGGAAACAAGAGTATCAAAACAGAAATGTATTGGAAATAGCTCGTCAGGGTGGCTCGTTATATGATGATTTTGTTCGCTTAAGTGAAAACCTGATTAAACTTGGTAAAAAAATGGATGATGCTTCTCAGCACTATAAAGATACAATGAAAAAAATCAGTGAAGGCCGGGGCAACCTTATTGGCAGAGTTGAAAAACTAAAAGCCTTAGGTGTTAAAGTGAAAAAGAGCTTGCCAAATAGTCTTTTAAATAAAGCCTTGAACAACGATGAGGAAAAACAGGATGAGAACTAACTTACACTCTAACGGTATGTCCTCATCAATAAAAAAATTATAAAGGCAAAACAATAGCAAAACTTACTCCTTCTTTTACATTTTCAACATCAATCGTACCATAGTGTTCCTTTATAAAAGAATAAGCGATTGATAAGCCCAGTCCTGTACCTTCACCCGGATCCTTTGTAGTAAAGAAAGGATCAAATATCTTATCGATAACATGATCAGATATTTTGGGGCCGGAATTTTCAATCCTGATCATTGCTTTTTTCTGGTCGTTATGCTCAATGGTATCGGTGATAAATTTTAGAGTTTCTCTATCCGACCTGTTTTTACTTTGAATTGCCGCAATCGCATTTTCAATTATATTGAATATCACCTGATGCATTTTATCCTGATATACAGGTACTTTATATTTCAGCCTGTAATCTTTTTTAATTGAAATATTCGCAGGTATATTGGCATTGCAAAACAAAAGCGTATTTTCAATAATCTGATGTATGTCCGTCAATGCAAGTTCAGAAGAATTTTTGTATGAAAAATTCATAAGAGTATCAACAATTTTTGTCGCACGAACAACACCTTCCCTGATAATATGAACGGCCGTATTAAAATCATCTGCTGACCTCTCGTTTTTACTCAATTCTTCCCTGATGTTGCTTTCATTTATTAAATCCAACCCCCCCGAGATAAAATTCAACGGATTGTTAATTTCATGTGCCACTCCTGAAGTCAGGGTGCCAATAGCAGACATTTTTTCAAGTTGAACTAATTGCAACTGGGTTATTTTCAATTGATTAAGTGTATCTTTTAATTCTTCATTCTGCTTATCAAGTGTCCTGTTCTTCTCATTCAGATCCTGTTCAAATCGTATATTCAATCTTCTTAAATAGAAAACAGCAAATTGAAGAAAAACAAAGATGCAAATCTGCGAGGCTTTAAAGTAGATGAAAAATCCCTGAATAATATTGACAATTTCAAAGTCTTCAGATGCAAACAGAAGGAGAATTCTCTCAATAAACAACAGAAGTAATCCATAGTAGACTAACGAAATTCTGCACAATAGCTTTTCTCTATCCGGAACAAGAAGCAATTGTGGCAGAACTGAAAAAGCAATCAGTATAAAAGGATAGTATGTAAAACTTTCCTCCTCAACAAACCCGATCAATGTAGGGAAAATAAGAAAAATAATCGGAGGCAAAAATAGTAGAGAAATCCTGCCAAATTTAGGATATTTAAAATAAGATAAAGTCAGATTCACTAAGTTGACTATCAGCAAGAGCAGCACTCTTAATGACCCTATTCCATATGTTTCATTTTCCAGATTGCACATAATGGATATCAAGATCAGCAAACAGATCATAGTAATCAACATAATCAGATTGAGTTGATTACTCAGAATTAATGTCCTTTGTTCAAGTCCTGTATCTTTTTGATGAATACCCAGATAGGATATCT
>CAZWFM010000250.1:0-3736 GCA_964633185.1 uncultured Bacteroidales bacterium
CTGGTTGAAGATGAAAAGCTGGATATAAATTCCAAAGTATTTGGACCGGACGGACTATTAAACGATCCTGCCTATATGAATTACCAGGATAAAAGATATGAACTTATCACAGTTCATAATCTTTTAAATCACACGGCAGGATGGAATGGCAAAAGAGCCGATCCTGTGTTTAATTCCCTTTATGTTGCACATGTAATGGATGTTCAACCTCCCGCTGATATGCCTGTAATCATTGAATATGCATTGAATAAACCTCTTGATTATGCACCTGGCAAAAAGTATAGTTATTCTAACCTTGGGTATTCCATACTTGGAGAGATCATCGAGAAAGTTACCGGTATGGAGTATGAAGAATATGTGCAGTTTGCAATTTTGCATCCCCTGGGAATTTATGATATGCATATTGGCAAAAGCTTTTACGACGAGAGGTATCCTTACGAGGTACGCTATTACGATTTACCCGATAATTCGTTGATATGGTCATACAATGGCTCAGGCGACCTGGTACCTGTGGAATACGGTGGCAATCACATAGAACTTCTCGGTGCAGCAGGAGGCTGGGTAGCTTCGGCACCCGAATTGGCTAAACTGCTGGTTGCAATAGATGGCTTTGAAAGCAGACCGGATATTCTTTCAAAAAGAAGTATTCAGTACATGACAAAATCCAAAACTCACACACGCAAACTTATTGGATGGAGAGGATCAGACGGTTATGGCACCTGGTGGAGAACCGGAACCCTCTCTGGTACAACTGCCCTGGTAATGAGACATGCAAATGGAATTAACTGGGTGGTACTCATGAACACCACTCCTAAAAAAAGATCAAGAATACATAATGAGCTTTCACGTACGATGTTCAGAGCACTCAGAAGTGTTGACGAATGGCCTGAATATGACCTGTTCAATTCGGGATCAATGGAATCAACACAAAGAACCTATGCATACAGATGAGGAAATCCCATTTTGACAGCATTGTAAATCCTGCTCTCCCGGGCAGGATTTTTTATTGTGAAATGTTGGAAACTCTTACCTGATTAAACAGCATCCTTTCTTATCTTTACTATTCAAAGCCATGATGCATGTCCTTAAAACGATACATAATCTGCCTGACTGCGTTATTTTGTTTTCTCAGTGCAACTTCTCAGATCATTCCTTTTCACAACTACACAGTAAAGAACGGATTACCTTCCAATCTGATTTTTGATATTGAACAGGATCATTTGGGGTATCTCTGGCTGGCAACCCAGGTCGGCGCTGTAAAATTTGACGGTTACCAATTTAAAACCTTTACAATCAATGAAGGATTGCCTGATAACAATATACTGGACATTTATATTGACAATAAAGACAGGATATGGTTTGCCACGGAAAGCGGCGGACTTGGTTACATGAAAAACAATAAGATTCAAGTAATAAATCAATCCTCCGGCCTGGTCTCCGACTATTCCATGAAAGTATTTAAAGACAAAAAGGAAAATATGTGGTTCATTTCATACAATGGCTTTTCTATTATTATGCCTGATACAATTTTAAGTTATAACGAAACAAACAGTCCCATTGTTAGTGAAATACTGTGTACTTATGTTGCTTTTGACGGAACGGTCTGGCTTACCACCATTGAAGGTGTTTTTTATTATGATACAAAATTGCATGGTTATGAAAATCCTGAACTAAACAATTTGATCGTCAGGGATATCAAAGAAGATCAACCCGGATCATACTGGTTTGCTACGCAGGAAAAAGGAGTTTTGCATATTGAAAACAATAAGTTAATAAAACAATTCAATCAGTCAACCGGACTAAAAAGTAATATTTCAATTACAGTGCAACCATTGAGCAAAAATAAATTACTTATAGGTACATCATTTCCCGGGGGATTATATTTCATTGAAAACGACACAATAAAAAACAGTTGGACTCAGGATATAAAAGATTTTATTATCCGGCAAATTCTTGTCGATAAAAGAAACAGGATCTGGTTAAGAACACATGAAAACGGATTGATTCTTATAGAAAACGAAGAATTACAAATAATAAATGAAAACAACAACCTGTCGGACAACAAACCAACAAAGATCTTTGAAGACAGTAACGAGAACATATGGATTACATCTATTAATGGTTTATCCAAATATGGCAAAATTGTGTTTCATATATACAACGAAAAGTTTGTGGATGATGATAAAAATATTCAAAGCATTGCATCCCATGATAACACTATTTATGCTGGCACCTATAGCGGTCTTAATATAATTGAGAATAATAAGATCATTAAACGATTTAATAAAAATAACGCATTTAAAAATACGTATGCTTCAGTTCTTTCCATTTTACCTGTCAGTGAATCAGAAATTTGGTTAGGTACATATTTTGGATTAACACAGTTTGACGGAAAGACTTTTTCTCTATATCAGGATTCAGTGTTTTTTGCAGGAAGTGATTATGAAGATTGTGCCTTGGATATTGAAACAATAGGTGATGATCTGTATTGTGCATCGCAAGTTGGACTTATACGATATAACAAAAAAGAATATAAATTATTTACTATGTCTGACGGATTGGCAGATGATTATCTCTGGAATATCGAAATAGACAGCAATCAAAATATCTGGTGCGCTACGGTAAACGGGTTATCCATTTTTGACGGAAAATTGTTCCACAATTACGATACTTCTGACGGGTTAACGGTGAATTACTGTCATGACATAGCATTTGACAAAAAAGGTTATGCCTGGCTGGCAACCGATAAAGGGATTTCAAGGATCAGGTTGAATACGGACTGGTCTATTGATTGCAAAAATCTATTGATGAAAGATGGCCTGTTTTCAGAAAATATATTTCTGATCTCAGTTGATAGAAAAGGTTATATATGGGCAGGACATAACAATGGTCTGGACAGGATCGATCCTGGAGATTTCTCAATGAACCATTACGGAACCCTGGAAGGTTTTCTGCCTGTGGAGAATTCCCTGGGAGCCGTAACACAGACAAAGGATAATAGCCTTTGGTTTGGTACAGCCGGCGGAGTTGTAAAATATATCCCGCAAAACGATATTATCAGGAATGATCCTCCTCTGGTATATATCACCGGACTTAGTTTATATAATGATAGCACACCTATTGTAAAATATGCAACAGGTATTGACAGCATTCACCAACTTCCTGTAAACCTGGAGTTGAAATTCAATAAGAATAATATCGTATTCAGCTATGTAGGATTACATTATACCATTGTTGAAAAGAACAGATACAGGTATAAACTGGAAGGATATGATAATTACTGGTCCGAATCGACTACTGAAATTCAGACTCCGCCCTATCGAAAAATACCTCCCGGAAAATACACCTTCCTGGTCATTGCCTCAAATTGCGACGGAGTCTGGAACAAGAAACCCGCTTCTTTCAGTTTCGAGATCAGACCTCCTTTTTATAAAACCTGGTGGTTCTATGGTATTGAAACAATTTTGGGAATATGCCTTTTCATCCTGATCATTCGCTATAGAGAACGAAAACTCAGGCACGACAGGGAAGTTCTGGCACAAAAGGTAAAGGAGAGAACCATTGAAGTGGAAAAGCAAAGAGACCAGATTGCCCTGCAAAAGAAAGAAATTACAGACAGTATTGTTTATGCAGAAAAAATACAGTCTGCCGTATTGCCAAACAATGAATACATAGACAATTTGTTGAAAGACTATTTTATTCTTTACAAACCAAGAGATATAGTAAGTGGCGATTT
>CAZWFM010000251.1:0-3735 GCA_964633185.1 uncultured Bacteroidales bacterium
CAAATGATCCGATTGGAAATAAATTTGAATCTGCCACCTATGATGTGAATTACAAATCTGTTGTTGATATAGCCAGGAAGGCAAAAAAACAAGGTGTGAGAAATATGATTTTTGCATCAAGCTGCAGTGTATATGGATTTTCAGAGGATGCTGCCCGAACCGAGAGCTCAGAACTCAATCCTTTAACTGCTTATGCTAAATCAAAAGTTCAGTCTGAAGCAGATCTGGAACCTATGGCTGATCATAATTTTAAAGTTACATGCCTTCGGTTCGCAACAGCATGTGGGATGAGCGACAGGCTCAGACTCGATCTGGTGTTAAATGATTTTGTTGCCGGTGCTCTATCTTCAGGTGAAATTCTTATTTTAAGCGACGGAACTCCCTGGCGCCCCCTGATCAATGTGAGGGATATGGGAAGAGCAATTATCTGGGCACATGAAAGAGATCCCAAAGACGGAGGAAATTTCTTAATAGTAAATACAGGAAGTAATGAATGGAATTACCAGGTAAAAGAACTTGCTTACGCTATACAGAATTTGTTACCGTCAGTGAAAGTATCTGTGAATAAAGACGCACAGCCTGACAAAAGATCTTATAAAGTCAGTTTTGATTTGTTTAAACGACTTGCCTCTAATAATCAGCCTCAATATCAATTGCAGGAAACAATCAATGATCTGATCGAAGGACTGAAGAAAATTGAATTCAAAGATAAAAATTTCAGACAATCAAGATTAATCAGATTATTTGTTGTAAATGAGCTTTCTCAAAAAGGAATTGTCGATGATTCATTGAGAATGCTTAAATAAGAGTTCCTGGTAAAATTATATTTGATCTGACAATAATCATGACTCTTTACCTGACAAATTCATTTGAGATTGATTAAAATTCTCAACTTATGCATTTTTGAATATACTAATGATGTTTATTTTAATAAGAATTAGCATTTAAAAGAGTTCGGATGAAATTTATAGAAACCTCCTTGTCAGGAGCATATATCATTGAATTGGAACCTTTTATTGATGAAAGAGGATTCTTTGCAAGAACATTTTGCAAACGTGAATTTAAACAGATCCATCATACAAAAGAATTTGTTCAGTTTAATCATTCCATGACATCTATCAGGGGTACTTTGCGCGGGATGCATTACCAGGTGCCTCCAAATACTGAAATCAAACTGATACGATGTATCAGGGGAAAGGTATTCGATGTTATCATTGACATCAGAAAACATTCTCCCACATTTCTAAAACATTTCAGTCTGATTCTTTCGGAAGATAATATGAAAATGATTTATGTTCCTGAAGGATTTGCTCATGGTTTCCAGACCCTTGAAGATAATTCCCAGATGATATATCACCATTCCGGGTATTATACACCTCAAAACGAAAGAGGTTTAAACTATAATGATCCATGTTTCAAAATTCATTGGCCCTTGCCGCCAATTAATATGACGACTAAAGATCAGAATTATCCACTTATTGATAATAACTTTAAAGGAATAGAATTATGAAATGCAGACATTGCAACGCAGAATTAAAACATGTATTTGTTGATTTGATCAATTGTCCTCCCTCAAATGCCATGTTAAAGCCTTCTCAATTGAATGAACCGGAAATTTTTTTCCCGTTAAAAATATTTGTTTGTCACAATTGTTACCTCGTCCAGGTAGATGAGATGGAAAAAGCAGAAGCTATATTTGATAGTGAATACACCTATTTTTCATCCTTTTCGACAAGTTGGCTTGCTCATGCAAAAAAATATGTAGAGATGATGATTGACAGATTTCATTATGATGAAAATTCTCTTGTGCTTGAAATTGCCAGCAATGACGGGTACCTTCTTCAATATTTCAAAGAACGCAATGTTCCTGTATTGGGAGTTGATCCCACTGCCAATACCGCACAAGTGGCAATTGAAAAGGGAATTGAAACGATCATCGATTTTTTTAGTACTGAATTTGCGCAGGAGAAGCTTGCTAAAAAAGGAATTCAAGCTGATCTGATATTGGGAAACAACGTGCTGGCACACGTGCCGGATATTAACAATTTTGTGAAAGGAGTTAAAATTGCGCTGAAGAATACAGGTGTGGTAACCTTTGAATTTCCTCACCTGATGCGACTGGTCGAAGAGTATCAGTTTGATACCATTTATCATGAACATTTCTCGTATTATTCATTTTTTGCCGTAAAACGGATTTTCGAACACCAGGGACTGGAAATGTTTGATGTCGAAGAACTTCCCACCCACGGAGGCTCGTTGCGTATTTTCGCAAAACACAAAGAAGATAAAACAAAAGAAATATCTCCGAATGTTACAGATCTTTTACGACGGGAAGAAGAATTGGGCATGAATACTCTTGACTATTACAGCAATTTCCAGGATAAAGTTGACAACATAAAGTATACGGTCTGGGATTTTCTGATCAGGGCAAAAAAAGAAGGGAAAAAAGTAATAGGATACGGAGCTGCAGCCAAAGGAAATACACTGTTAAATTACTGTGGCGTAAAAGGAAATGATCTGGTGCAATTTGTTGTGGATCTGTCTCCGCACAAGCAAAACAAATATTTGCCTGCCAGTCACATTCTGGTAAGAGACCTGGATAGTATTAAGGAATATAAGCCGGACTATGTGATCATTTTACCCTGGAACCTGAAGAAAGAAATCGGGGAACAGCTCAATTATATAAAGGAATGGGGAGGCCAATTTGTAACCTTTATTCCTGAATTAAGTATTTTCTAAAAGAGATTTATAAATGATCGATTTTATTAAGGAATTGTATCCCATTTGCCGAAGTATTACCGGCAACGGAGTCAGGGAAACCCTGAACCTTATAAACCGTCATATACCTTTAAAAATCCATGAAGTTCCAACCGGTACAAAGGTCCTCGATTGGGAAATCCCAAAGGAATGGAATATACGGGATGCTTATGTCAAAGATTCCTCGGGTAAAAAAGTAATCGATTTCAAACAGTTGAATCTTCATGTACTGAATTACAGTACACCCATTCGCGCAAAAATGAGCCTTGCCGAGTTAAAACCTCATCTCTTCAGTATTCCGGACAAGCCATCCCTGATCCCCTACCGTACATCCTATTATGCTGAAAACTGGGGATTTTGTATCAGCCATGATCAACTTACTTCTCTCCATGATGATGTGTATGATGTAGTCATCGACACAGATCTTTCACCCGGAAATCTGACCTACGCCGAGTATTATCTGAAAGGGGAAACCGAAAAAGAAGTATTGATCTCTACCCACATTTGTCATCCATCACTTTGCAATGACAATCTTTCGGGGATTGCCGTATGTACTTATCTTGCCCGATCTTTGTCAGAAACCAAACCTCATTATTCATACAGATTCCTTTTCATTCCCGGTACCATAGGCGCCATTACATGGCTGGCCCGGAATGAGGATGGTCTTAAACATATTCAATACGGCCTTGTAACCTCTCTGCTAGGAATTGACAGTATATTCACCTACAAACGTTCAAGGATCGGAAACGCCAGAATCGACCGAATTGTAGAACACGTATTATCACGGCGTGATATTCAATACAACATCATTGACTTTATTCCCTATGGATATGATGAACGGCAGTTTTGTTCTCCCGGATATAATTTACCGGTTGGCAACCTTACACGTGTTCCTTTTGGAGAATATCCGGAATACCATACTTCTGCAGACAATTTTGATCTTATCTCCGATAAAGCACTCCATGATTCCCTGGAAGT
>CAZWFM010000252.1:0-3720 GCA_964633185.1 uncultured Bacteroidales bacterium
GTATAGCTATCGCCCTGACAAACAGTGACAGATTCAGTTGCATCGTATGCCGGATTGACATTCACCGTAGTTGTAATGATACTGTCGCAACCATTGACAGTTTGCAGGTAACTTATATATTCAAGGGATGAATGAATATCATTTTGTGTTGTACCGTCCGGAAATGTATAACTTTCTCCTTCGCATACCGAAATAGTCTCCGACCCGTTGTATACGGGCATAACGGTAATCTCAGTGACTATGATGCTATCGCATCCGTTAACGGTATATAGATTGCTGGTATATTCAGTTGAAGCAGAAATATCTGTATGCGTCGTACCATCGGGAAAAGTGTAGCTATCGCCCTGGCAAACAGTAACATATTCAATTGCATTGTATGCCGGATTGACATTTACCGTAGTTGTAATGATACTGTCGCAACCAAGTATCGTATTCAAATGGCTGATGTGACTTGCAGGTGATGTAATATTATTTTGAACAGTACCGTCCGGATAAGTATAGCTGCCGCCACTACAAACAAATACGGTTTCAGAAAGATCGAATATCTGTCCTACATCAACAGTTGCCGGAACCCTTGTGTTTCCAGGGCAAACATCGCTGGTTTTTGCGTAATAGGTAATTGATTCTGTCAAAGAGCCTGTGCTGACGGAAAGGCCTTTGGCAATCGGATCAAACCAATCATCCTCTGAATACCATAATATGGTTCCGCTTCCGTCGGCAAACAACATAGTCTTTTCCCCTTCACAAACCTTAGTATTATAAACGATCGGATCGTCGGGCAATTTGATCGCTTCAATAGTAACTGAGGTGCTTATTGTATTATTGCTTAAGTCTTTATCCATTGCAGAGGATCCAATAATATTGGCGTAACTTGTAAAGGATAATCCTTTTGTTTTACCATTGACATATCCGTCAATATATAAGGTCGTCCTTTCACCGGGTGCAATGGAAGGTATTCTCCAGTATCCTGAATTGGAATAGTATATGCCGTTTTCGGTCATTGAATTTTCATACGTATATCCTAATGGGAAAGCTGCAGCAGCAACCACATGAAATGCGCTATCCGGACCTTCATTGAATAGGGTAATTTTATATACTATGTCACTTATCTCGCATAAAACCACATCTGATTGTTCTAAGGTGATTGTCAATTCTGCAGATTCCTTGGGTTTCTCACCAAATACCATCGCCCTGTTCATGGAGTCCCCTGCTACCCATAATCTTCCATCCAAATCGCTTTTAACATCTGTAACACCATAGAAATTGTTACTTTCAGGAAAACCGTCAGGAGCAAACATGAACGAAGAATAAAAATCTTTCTGACCAAGAACAATATTTGCGCCGGCACCATTTTTAGCCGGTATAGTATTATAGATCAAAACCCTGTTGTTGCCATAATCTGCTATTGCCAGCTTATCATCCTGCGTAGTAACAACCGAAAAAGGCATATTTAGTTTATATTCGAATGTTCCGGAAGTAGAATTGCCAAAATCGTCCTGGCCAATAACCACAGTGGCTGATTCATTATCTGAGACAGGAATGGAGTCATAAACGAACACACTGTGCGATAATACATTGGTAACCAACAACCTGCCATCCACTGTCAAATGAAGACCCCTTGGAGCATGCAACTCATTAGCCTTCGAACCGGGTGTACTATCATTGAAAGTAGGCTGCCCGATAACAACATCGGCCTCTTTCCCGATAGTGGTTGGTATGGAATTCCAGATCAGTACCCTGTTGTTGTTCATATCAGCAACCAGCAATCTGCCATCCGGCGCTACCAAGATACCTGCCGGAGAATGTAAGGTATTTTTTTTCGCAGATGCATCGGTTGAATAAAAGTCTTTTTGTCCTAACACAACATCGGCTGGCTGTCCATTCCTTACGGGTATGGAATTCCAGATCAGCACCCTGTTTTGCTTCCCGCACGATGCAATGAGTTTATTTCCGTCCGGACTCCATGCAACTCCGTCAAAGCTATCGGAATAATATTCCGAAGGCCCGGGTGCAATTTTACCAAAATCAGGATTCCCGATTTCCACATCAGCAGGCTGACCATTGGTTTGCGGTAATTTGTACCAAATCTTGATTGATCCGCCGGTCTGTTCAGCAACAGCCAGCATCCCCTGAGAACTAATTGCCATATATGCAGGCTTATAAATAACAGAATCACTGTAATTCAATATCCGCGAACTGAAATCAGGTTGCCCAATGACCAGATCAGCATTCTGAAAGTCAGTGAAATTCTGCTGACAAAATAAGCTAAATCCTATTACTACTCCTGTTAGTAATACAATAAACTTTTTCATGATCCTATACTTGTTTCATGTCCATGTTGAGATTTAGGTTGGGACAGCTAAATTTTTTGAGAGACAGGCAGTTTTTACGACTTCATCTCCGGTTTAGTTCAGTATCTTATGTCAATATCAACTGATTCTACTTATTTCCCCAGACCAGAGTTACATTATGTAATGAACAGATTTCTGAATTCTATCCATAGATCTCAAAAATTACAGAGTAATAATCTATTGTAGCTAAAATGATTACAGACGATTTGCATCAAAATTTAAAATCTGATCCTGATTTTTTTCATTTTGACGAAAGTAAGCAAATCAATGATGAATGGAATACCGTAAGAACGTTATATTTTAACTATGTGATTTGTTAATCGTTGATTATCAGATATTTAACATTTATACAATACCAATATTAATTTGTTTTCTAAAATTTCAGTTTGTTTACAATTTCAATTGGTTCAATTTTTTTGAAGCTTATAAATACAAATTAATATTCACAAAAAAACTTACATAATAGAAATTAAACGGACAACTTATTCTTTCAGAATCCTGAATACCACATGTTCATTATCTGTTTTCACATGAATAATGTAGATGCCGGATCCCAGATCATGCAGATCCAATTGTATGATATCCTCCTCATTGACTGATTTATTCAGTACATTTCTGCCCTGGAGATTGAATACACTGATCAATACACCGGAAGAACAATCAGGAAGACTAACTGTTGCATACTCTTTAACAGGATTTGGATAGATACTTATCATATTTTCCTGATTTCTTTCAATCACATCTGTTATTACAACATTATAACAGTCAGATATCGCGGAACAACCATTTTCAGTAACAACAACAGCATAATTCCCGCTCTGTGTCGGAATAAATGACTGATTATTCTCGCCTTCAAAAGGCAGATACCCGTTATCACAATCTACCCATTCATAGCCGGCACCGGCAGCGTTAGCAGTTAACATCGCTCCATCCTGTGTAACCGTATTGTCAACCGACAGGATATCGATATGGGTTACAATTGTACTGTCACATCCATTAACAGATACAAAGTTACTGGTATGTGAAATTGAAGAAGTGATATTATCCTGTACAGTGCCATCAGGGAAAGTATAACTCTCACCACTGCAGATGAAAATATTTTCTGTCAAATCATACACAGGATTCACATCAACTGTTGTTGTAATTATACTATCGCAACCTTCAACAGAGATAAAATTGCTTGAGTATACCACGGTTGATGCGATGTTGTTTTGTGTGGTACCATCTGGGAATGTATAACTATCCCCACTGCATACCGACACAGTTTCAGTCAGGTTATACACCGGATCCACATTCACCGTTGTCGTGATTACACTGTCACAACCAAAGATTGTAAGCAAATTGCTTGCATGTACAACAGTTGAAGTAA
>CAZWFM010000253.1:0-3716 GCA_964633185.1 uncultured Bacteroidales bacterium
GAAGTATTTGATTTCAATAATTTTATCTGAATATTTCTTTGTTTTTGATTTTATTAATATGTCGATTTCAAATCTGTTCCCTATTTTCTGTTGGGGTAAGATCTCAAAATATGGAGTACTAAAATTTGAAAAAGCATCTGAAATATTTTTCTCGACAGTCATATAGTCTTTTAAATAGTTGGAATAGGATGAAGTTGCGGTCCTTTTCTGCTCAGATACCGGCTGTTCCAATTTTTCCACTTCTTGTACTTTTTGTTTAATCTTTTCTTCTCTCTCCTCTGGTGTCAATGAGACAATTTCAAGTTCAAGTTTCATGATCTCTTTTTCCAATTTTCTGTCAAGTATAAATTGATGTCTGAACCACCTAAAAAGGCCATAAACTAAAGATGATATTCCAACAATAAATAATCCAAAGAAAGTCCAGGGTATCAGTTTTTGGATACGTATAACTTGAGTTTGTTTTTTCAGTATAAGATCTTTAATTGGTTCTTGATATTTCTGAAATACTTCTTGTTCGATATATAAACCAAAATCTTCTTTCAGATATAAATAGGGCGTAAGTATTGAAAGTCCTATTAATACAATTCCAATCGATACTAAAAATTTATTTATATCGCCATAATCAATTTTCTCCATATTGAACCGGATTAAGATTTTTTTAACCTAATAGTCTAATGAATAGTATCATTTTTTTTATATAGAACCGGGATTAAATATTGTTGTATTCCCTGAATCCTGATTTGCACACAGCCAAACTCAAAAGAATCTTTAATAGATTGTCCTGCACCCAGGGCCTGATAAAATCCTACACTAAAAGCAATGGCAGCCTTATCTCCTATTTCGGCATTCATGCCAATAACATAATCAATATGTTGACCAATTGCTTTCGCTTGTTCTTCCGAGAAACATGCGTTAAGAATTACGCATTCGATATCTTTTGAGAATTTCTTAAACAAAAATGCTAATGCATTCGAATCAACAGGAACTGTTTTACCATCACGATCTTCAAGACAAATAGCACCTGATTCTGTTCCATGTCCGGAAAAATGAACAATTGCAGGTTTCAGATCCAGGAGTGCCTGAGTTAAGTCCTCCGGGCGAGTAGAAAACCTTTGTTCAAAAACGAACATATCTCGCAATCTTGCCCTTTCCAGTTTTTCTTTAATCTCACGGGACTCCTCTCCGATGCGCAAACGGCTTTGATCAGTTGGATCAGAAGTAATAAATAGCAGGGTCCTTGCAGTATTGGGATTTGTTTGAATAATATTCTTATTAATAATTAGTAATCCAAAATCAAAAGGAGTTGATGTATATTGAGCCTTTGGAAGAAATGGGAAGTGGCCTTTTAATGTTTGACAGAGTTTTACATACGATTCCTCCATTACGGAATTACATTCAATACCGGCTTCCTGAAACAAAGAAAGAAGAATTGGTGTTCGTGTTGGCCAGGGGGCAAGATCGGCTTCATGCTGCCTTGCAAGGAGAAGCAATCGAAATGCATATCCAAGTATTTCTTCAGTGGGTCGGGCAGGGCCTTTTCTGTACAACTCGTAATTCTGAATTGCCTGAAGAACTACCAAATTGTTTTTTGCAGTTTTTAAGGTAAGTTCAAGGAAATTGGTTTCCTCTGGTGTAACTTCTATTTTATTAGGAATGGCAACAAGTTTGCTGCTAAATTCTGTAATGGATCGCATCTCAATTTCGAGGGCACTTGCATGAGTCGGTTCATACAAAATCCTTTCATAATTCTGGCTAATAAAGGTCATTAGTTTCTCCCAATACCGGGATGATCTTTTTTTATCCAGAATTAGTTCGGTGAGCAATGATCTGTCCAATAAAATATTCTTAGAATGTTTTTTCATCGTCTGATAAATTCTGTAATCCTTTTTAGTAACTGTTTTCCTTCAGGTGAGCTGAGAGTTTTTCCGTCTCTGAGGTGTGTGAAAAGTTTCACGGCCCATTCCATTTCATCACTCAGCGTTATTTCTTTTTTATCATTGAAATAGAGAGAAGAAAAATCAAATAGGCAGGCTCTGAAATAAGCTTCAAAAACACGTGCATATCCGCCAATAGTTGACTTTCCAATTAATTCCAGGTTCTGTATTTCAGTTTCCGATTTTGTATTCATTAAAGATTCATGAAAACCAAGAATAATATCCCGGTATAAATGCAGTGCGTCAAAAAACAAAGAATACATGGGATGTTCTTCTGAAACACTAAGATTAAATAACATTATCAGTGCGATACACTTTGAATTGAAATATGAGACTTCAAGCAAATCAGTGAGCGTCTTTTTGTCTCTTACCGATCGAGCTTTACACCAGGAGAATTGTTCGTGATGCTTAAGAAGAGTAAGGTATCGCAGTTCATCATGCCGTGGATTCTCCAATCCTTCCTGGAATAGTATACATGAAGCTTGTGCAAATGAGATCGCATGATACTTTGACTTTTCACCAGTGTCAAGCAAAGCAGCAAAATAATCGAAAACATCAATCAATAAATCCAAAAATTCTTGTGATACCGGTGATGTAAGCTTTCTATTACGGATCTTCTGAATGAGTATGGGAAATGCATTCATATTAACCTGATTGATATTCTTCCCATATTCCTGGCTGTGTTCACGATATTCCATATACCAATCAATGGCTGCCTGAATTAACTGAGATTTCGGGGTATATTCAGATATGTTACTATTATCAATAAGAAAAGAGACCAATTTGATTGCTGATGAATTTTCTAAGGTTGATAAATCCGCCTGTTTTAATCTATCAATAGCATCAAATCCAAGAAAGTTTAGACTGATGATAAAAAGAAATGTTTCTTCAGGATAAGAATCCACCTCACAAAGAAATTTCTTGATATCAAATTTAAAGTCCAAATTATCTTTTGAGTATTCAATTTTAGCATCGATAGCATTGAAAATCGCTTCCACATTAATAATTTCCTTTCTGGGAACAGGAAGATTCTGAGGATTTCCTCCAATATACCTTAGTAGGGATTGAACATAACCCGGTTTTTCTTTTTCGAGCAAGATATACGCATTTCGAAGATAACCTGCAATAAAAGAAATAAATTGCTTCTTCTCAAAGTCTTGAAATGGTATGATGAAATCAGCGATCATGTTAGTGGCGCAAATTTCCACATCCAATTTTGCGTTACCTAAATCGATTAAAACAACATAGCCATTCCAGGGTTGATAGATCACGTTGCCTTTATGTAAATCACCATGAATAAGACCAAATGAATGTACAGATGCCAATACATATCCAAGATTAAAAAACAAATAATTACCGAGTTCAATTGTTGATTCGGTGAGATTAAATAGCTCATCATTCTGAAAGAATGGTTGTAAATCAATCGGTAATTCATCTGGCGTATTTTCCCATGGATTTTTCTTCATAGATATTTTTTTAGTATTTAAAACCAAAGCATACTCAATGATCAAGTATTTGTTTGTGTCATTTCAATTAAATGTTTGTTAGATATGGAAATTTCTTACATTTTTATTTGATATTGAGTTATTTGCACACATTTCTTTTAATGCCACATAATGTTTTTGGCGGTAAGAAATCGTTGCGCATTTCAAAGCGATTACTTATCAGCCCGCTAAGCCGTTGATTAAATGTTATGTTGTTCAAATTTAGCATTATCTGCTCAATGTTTTTTAGCATATATGTAAAAGCACAGGTCTCAGGTAATTAGTAAATTAATAGTTC
>CAZWFM010000254.1:0-3691 GCA_964633185.1 uncultured Bacteroidales bacterium
GTGTAGAGCATCAGATACGAATTGCAGATAAAATGATTTTAAATAAGACCGATCTTATAGAACAGACAGAGGAGCTGATGAACACATTGAAAAAATACAATCCCTTTGCAAAGATGTATAGTACTTCTTTCTGCAATGTGCCTTTGAGTGATATATTATCTCCTGTGACCGAAACGGAAGGGATGAAAGTATTGAAATCCGAAACGATGCCCAAACCTTTAGGCAAACCTGATATTCATTCGGCTATTTTACGTACCACAAGAGCATTCAATAAGGAATACCTGAAATCATTTCTGGATACGATAGCAAAAATGACGATCAGGGTCAAAGGATATATTTTTACTGAGAGTACTGAAGTGTTTGCTGTTCAATCATCATTTGGTACATATGAATTAAAACCTATCCATTCGGATCAGCAACAAACCGAATTGATTGCTATGGGGTATGACATCGATGCCAAAATGCTCAGTGATCTGTATAAAAAATATACCTGAATCTTGAAGTTCAATTCCTTTCAAATAGTTCAGATACCTCCTGATGACATAAAGATCAATACAAGAGAAGTTATACGACTTCTCGGATATGAGAATAAGAAATTAGAATCTCATTTTGATAAACTTGTCAGGGAAAACATTAAAAAAGCTGCTTCTCTGGTAGAGCCGCGTGCCGGATTTATTATTATGAAGGTAAGCGGGATTAACAGAGAAACAGGAGTCATTTATCTGGAAGATGAAACCCTGGAAGTGGGGAAGATTATTTTCTCGCAGATAAAGAATGCCGAATACATAGCATTGTTTCTTTGCACGATTGGCAGTAAGGTGGAGTTGTATTCGAAAGAACTGTTCAGCAAAGGAGATAACCTGGAAGGATATATCGTAAACCTCTCGGGCTCTGAAGCTGCAGAATCGGCAGCAGAATTCATACACCGGAAAATCGCAAAGCTAGCCGCAGACAATCAACTGAAAATGACAAACCGGTTTAGTCCGGGATATTGTAAATGGAATGTGAAAGAACAATTTAAACTATTCAGTTTTTTTCCTGATAATTGCTGTGGAATTACCCTTACGTCTTCGGCTCTGATGAGTCCGATAAAATCCGTAAGCGGATTGATTGGCATTGGGAAGGATGTTAAATTTCGCGGATACAACTGTTCTTTATGCGATGACGAGCATTGCATTTACAGGAGAAAGACACAGAAATAATTTTTTGTGCAAATGGAAAAGGGAAAACAGGAAAGATCGCTGATAAGAGATACCAATCTCCAGCTTATATTTCTGGTCACACTTTTTGCTGTAATGGGTGTAGCCAGCCTTGCACCGGCATTTCCAAAAATCATTGAGTTTTTCCAGATCACTAAAAAACAGGTAGGATTGCTCATTACCGTATTTACTTTACCCGGCATTTTTCTTGCTCCGTTTATGGGTATTCTTGCCGATCGGCTGGGCAGAAAAAATATCCTTATTCCTTCTATGCTGTTGTTTAGCGTGGCAGGTTTTCTGTGCATGTTCACTAAGACATATGAAACTTTGCTGTTATTGCGTTTTTTTCAGGGTGTTGGAGCTTCTTCTCTGGGATCGCTAAATGTCACACTTATTGGAGATTTGTATTCTGGCAGCCGTCGTGCTGAAGCTATGGGGTATAATGCCAGTGTACTGAGTATCGGGACAGCTACCTATCCGGCTATTGGAGGGGGTCTTGCCATGGCAGGATGGAATTATCCTTTTATTCTTCCTTTACTGGCTATTCCGTTGACTATTTTAATTGCACTAAAATTAAAGAATCCCGAAACACGAAACAATGCACATTTCTTTGAATACCTCAGGAATACATGGAAAAAGATCAACCAGAAAACGGTATGGGGTTTGCTTATACTCAATGTACTTGTTTTTTTTCTTATTTACGGAGCTTTTATAACATTTTTCCCTTTGATGCTTAAGGATAGATTGGGTGCGAATTCCTTTGTTATCGGGATAACCATGTCGCTGATGTCTTTTACAACTGCCCTGACTTCCTCGCAACTTGGAAGAATTACAAAACAATTCAGGAGCCATCTGATCTTAATCAGTAGTGTAACTTTTTATGGTATTTCAATGATTCTTATTTCGATTGCCTGGTCATTTCATATGCTTATTCTGCCTTTGCTGCTTTTTGGGATCGGACACGGATTATTCATTCCCACCATTCAGACCATGCTGTTAGGTTTTGCTCCCATTCAGGAACGTGCTGTTTTTATGTCGGTAAATAGCATGGTATTGCGTACAGGGCAGACCATAGCACCTGTATTAATGGGTATTGTTTTTGGTTTGGGTGGATTTACCTTAACATTTCTTGGAGGAGCCGGCATAGCAGTTGTCATGGCTGTGACAATTCTTATTATGGTGAAGGAGAAACCGGACTAAGAAGATAAGAATGTTCTTTCAGATGATCCTGTTATTAATTTGTAATTTTGTGTTTCAATCCAAACCATAAAATCATGATATACAAATACGATGACATAGCAAAAATGATCGACCATTCACTCTTGAAACCTTTTCTTACTGATGAGGAAATCGTGAAAGGATGTGAACTGGCAGATCGGTATCATGTGGCATCAGTATGTGTCCGGCCGGGGGATGTAAGCCTGGCCTGCAAAATTTTAAAAAAAAGTAGTGTAATTGTTGGTACAGTAATAGGCTTTCCGCATGGGAGTACAACAACAGTAGCGAAAATGGAAGAAACAAAAGATGCTATTGAAAACGGAGCCAGGGAATTGGATGTAGTGTTAAATATTGGCAAACTGAAATCAGGGAATTACGATTATGTAAAAGAAGAATTAAAACTTATCACATCTTACTCACATCATAGGAAAGTAAAAATAAAAGTGATCTTCGAAAATTGCTATCTTACCGATGATGAAAAAATAAAGGCATGTGAACTATGCAATGAAATAGGGGTGGACTGGGTGAAAACTTCTACAGGTTATGGAACAGGTGGTGCCGAAGATCATGATCTGATCCTTATGAGAAAACACACCAGACCTGAGATCCAGTTGAAAGCTGCCGGAGGAATACGAACTCTTGAAAGAGCTAAAGAAGTAAAAGAGCTTGGGTGTACACGTATTGGAGCAACTGCAACGGCAGATATACTCGATAAATTAATAAGAAGTTAGAACAATTGAAATTTGATACGACCATGATTATAAAACATTTTTTTCCGGCTGTTTTACTTTCTGTATTTTTCATTGCATGTACTGCTGAGAATGATAATTTCATTACAAGTCCTGATGGAGAAATAACGTTGAATCTGGAACTAACAGAAAAGGGTGAAGCTTATTATTATGTCACATGGAATGATAGTATTGTATTGGAAAACAGTAGGTTGGGTTTACTAAGAGAAGATGCTGATTTTACAAGCGGATTAATACTTAAAGCAGTTTCGGATATTACTACTATCAACGACAACTATACTTTATTGTACGGGAAAAAAAGAAAAGCGACATACCATGCGAATCAGAAAATATATCACCTTGAAAATTCACAGGGAGAAAAGATGGGCATTATTTTCCAGGTATCGAATGATGGTGTGGTCTTTAGGTACTTTTTCCCTGGTGTATCCGATAACAAATTGAAACTAGTTGAAGAGAAGAGTTCCTTTAACTTTCCGGCAAACACAAAAGCATGGATACAACCCCGGGCAAGTTCAAAATCCGGAT
>CAZWFM010000255.1:0-3688 GCA_964633185.1 uncultured Bacteroidales bacterium
CTCCATCATGCAGGGGTCCGTTTTTCAGAAAAATACTTTCAAGAAGTCTGCTTGACGTTTGAGCATTAAGAGTATCTCCGGTTTCGGCGTACAGCTCAAGAGATGATTTACGGGATATAACAATCAGTGCCCCGGTGAAACTATTCGACATATTAACACAGGCCTGATGAATGGAAGAGATTTTTACTTTTTGTATAATTGTATCACCTCTTTTCAGAAAATTTCTGAGAGATAATCTTCTGTTAGGAAAATATCGGCTTCCTATAAAAATCAGATACCTTCTTATTTCCTGTTGAAAAAGAATAATTAATGCTATTGCTCCTCCTTCAATTACAGCACCCAGAATGGATGAAAGCAATTTCATCTTAAACATACTTACAAAGAAGTGCAGGAGCCAAATACCAATAACTGCAACAAAAATATTGAAGGCAACAGTTCCCCTGATCATCATGTAGATCTGATACATCAATAAGGCAACAAGAAGTATGTCTATGATGTCAATCAGGCGAACTGTTATGAAGGTGAAAAGCATGATTCAATTAAAACTTAGTTAAATATACATATTACTTGTGTAGGTTCAGATATTTATTCCCTTCCCCTTTTGTTTTCAAAAATAATCGTATGGTTTGAACCGCCTCCCTGACATCATGAACGCGTAAAATATCAGCACCATGAACGAGTGCCAGCATATTAAGAGCAATGGTTCCGGTCAGGGAGTTTTCAGCCGTAGTGTTTAAAAATTTATAGATCATTGATTTTCTGCTTATGCCTGCAAGTACCGGACAATTTAAGATTTTAAAAGCCTCAAGATGTGCCAAAAGCTGATAATTTTGTTCGATCGTTTTTCCGAAACCGAATCCGGGATCAACAATCAAGTCATTGACTCCTTTTCGTTTTAGTAAACAAACCTGATCTGCTAGGAAATCAATAATTTCGTTGATAAGATCTTTATAATCTGTTTTCGATTGCATGTTTTGGGGATTTCCCGGCATGTGCATCAGAATATAGGGTACCTGAAGCTTTGCTACCATATCATGCATTTTTCTATCAAGCTTTCCTGCTGAAACGTCATTAACAATACTTGCATTATATTCATTCACTGCAACTTGGGCAACGCCTGAACGAAATGTGTCGACTGACAGGATGATTTCCGGGTATTTACTGCGTACAATATGTAAGGCTGTTGTTAATCTTTGCAGTTCCTCTTTCTCGGTAATATGAATTGCTCCCGGTCTTGATGAATAGGCTCCTATATCTATAATTTCAGCTCCTTCTGCAGTCATTTTTTCCATTCTTAAAAGAATGGAATTCTTATCCATATATTTGCCTCCGTCAAAAAACGAATCA
This sequence comes from uncultured Bacteroidales bacterium, assembly GCA_964633185.1. Lineage (GTDB taxonomy): Bacteria > Bacteroidota > Bacteroidia > Bacteroidales > UBA10428 > UBA10428. The sequence goes on from CAZWFM010000255.1 coordinate 1,348, forward strand.
GGAGTAATATTCATAATACCTATAACTTTTGGATCTGAAAAATCGATACATTTTCCCCTGCAGTTAATGATCCGTTTTTTTACAAATAATGTATCTTTATCCATCACAACGATTGGTGTTAGTGGAATTGTAAAGGTAAAAATAAGCATTAGCACCAGGAATTTTTGGATAAAAAAATTATAAAACGTGAGTTTCATTGTTATTGAAGGTTTGGATGGATCCGGAAAATCAACTCAATTAAAACTGGTTGAGCAATTTTTTAAAAATCAGAATTTTAAAAGTAGATTTATCCATTTTCCCCGCACAGACACACCTGTATGGGGAGACCTGATAAGCCGTTTTCTAAGAGGGTACCTTGGGGACATCAATCATGTAAATCCTTATTTAATTGCCTTGCTATATGCCGGAGATAGAAATGATGCTGCCAGTTCTTTAAGACAATGGATGGATGAAGACTATGTAGTTATTGCCGACAGATATTTGTATTCAAATATCGCATTTCAGTGCGCAAAACTTACCGATGAGGTAGCAAAAATTCAACTTGCCGAATGGATAAAAAATTTTGAGTATGAATACAATAAAATACCGGTACCTGATTTGAATCTTTATTTGGATGTGCCTTTTCAATTTACTCAGAAGAATCTGAATAAAAGCAGACAGGGAACAGACCGAAATTATTTAAACGGGGCCAATGATATACATGAAGCGGATCTTAATTTTCAAAAAAAAGTTCGCGATGTATATTTATGGCAAGTCAGGGAAAATGATGATTTCGAATTAATAGAATGTGCCGATACAAATGGTGATATATTTGATCCGGTTAGTATTTCAGAAAGAATAATCAAAAAAATAAAATCAAAACTTTCATTGTCATGACCATGAATATTGTCAGAAATTTTGCGAGGTTTTTGATGGGGGTCGTCTTTATTTTTTCAGGATTTGTAAAAGCCATTGACCCTATGGGATCCACCTATAAGTTTATGGATTATTTTGAAGCTTTCGGACTGGATTTCCTTTCTTCTCTGGCTCTTGTTTTCTCGATTTTACTGAGTTGTGCGGAACTCATCATCGGATTATGTTTGTTCTTAAAAATCAGAATGAAGGAAGCAAGTTGGGCACTTTTGTTATTCATGTCTTTTTTCACTCCACTGACATTGGCAATTGCTTTGACCAACCCCGTATCGGATTGCGGATGCTTTGGAGATGCCATTATTCTTACTAACTGGCAAACTTTCTTTAAGAATCTGATATTCATTATTCCGACCCTGATCGTGTTCCAACAACGAAAAAGATACATTCACATGATTAAAACTTCTTATCAATGGTATGTTGTGATCGTTCTTGGCTTATCAACCTTACTTTTATCATTGCATTGTTATTTTAATCTTCCTTTCATTGATTTCAGACCGTATCATATCGGAGCCAATATTCCTGCATCAATGAAAATTCCGGAAGGTATGCCAACAGATGAATATGAAACAATTCTTGTGTATGAAAAAGATGGAATTGTCAAAGAGTTTACACTTGATTCCGAAATGCGACCCTGGAATGATAGTTCATGGCATTGGGTAGAAACAAAAAATATACTGGTTAAAAGTGGATATAAACCTCCGCTTCATGATTTCTCTTTGACTTCGTTTAAGGAGGATTATGATATTACCGATAATTTATTAACTGATAAAGGGTATTCGTTTTTGGTTGTTGCTTGTGATCTGGAAAAAGCCAATTACAAAGGTCTTGAAAGGATCAATGAGTTTGCAGCGATGGCACTTCAAAACAATTACAATGTATATGGTATGACTTCCTCAACGAATGATGTTCTTGATAAATTAAAAACAAAGTTGGATCTTGCATTCGAGTTTTACATCACTGACAATATCACATTAAAAACAATGATTCGAAGTGATCCGGGTTTGATGTTGCTTAAAGAGGGGACTATTATTGGTAAGTGGCATTATCGAAACATACCTCCTGTAAGTTTTTTTGATGAAGACGGATTGTCATTTTGTATGATGGAGACTTCCAGGAAAAAGGATGATTATTTAGAATTAACGGTGGTACTGTTCATAGGATTTATATCATTAATACTCGGTGTTTTTCGAACTCAACAATTGAAACTGAAGAAGTGAAATTTTAAAATCGCTTATTTATCCGCAGAGTTGGTATTTCACTTGTATGAAAATAGGTTAAACATTTGTTGAATCCTGCGAACGCATTGACTACGTCGAGCTCGCAAGCTCGGTTGGCTTCGCCGAGCTCGTAAACTCGGTTCCCCGTAGCTTGCTACGGGGTTAGCGAGCACAAAAATAATAAACAAAAAAAGGATCGAAGATTACTCGCT
>CAZWFM010000256.1:0-3674 GCA_964633185.1 uncultured Bacteroidales bacterium
AATCAATCACAAATCGTGAAAGTGCTTCATTAGACAAGTATTTACAGGAAATAGGTAAGGAAGGTTTAATTACTGTTGAAGAAGAAGTGGAACTTGCACAGAGAATAAAAAAAGGGGACAGGACTGCCTTGGAAAAACTTACCAGAGCTAACCTTCGTTTTGTTGTATCCGTAGCAAAGCAATATCAAAATCAAGGTCTCAGTTTGCCTGATCTGATCAATGAAGGAAATCTTGGTCTTATTAAGGCTGCTGAAAAGTTTGATGAAACTCGTGGATTTAAATTTATCTCGTATGCTGTCTGGTGGATCAGACAATCTATTCTTCAGGCATTGGCCGAACAATCAAGAATTGTGCGTCTTCCGCTGAATCAAGTCGGATCATTAAACAAAATAAATAAGGCATTCTCAAAATTTGAGCAGGAATATGAACGTACACCAACACCAGAAGAGCTTGCTGAAACCCTTGAATTGCCCAAGGAGAAAGTTTCTGATACATTGCGAGTTTCGGGAAGACATGTGTCGGTAGATGCTCCGTTCACTGATGGCGAAGACAACAGCCTTCTTGATATTCTTGTAAATAATGATTCTCCAAAAGCGGATAAAACGCTTCTTAGCGAGTCGCTTACACGTGAAATTGAAAGAGCATTAGCTACATTAACTGACCGTGAAAGAGATATTGTTCGTTTATTTTTTGGCATCGGTTGCCAGGAGATGACTTTGGAAGAAATTGGAGAAAGATTTGGACTCACAAGGGAACGTGTAAGGCAAATTAAAGAAAAAGCGATAAGAAGACTTCGTCATACTTCAAGGAGTAAGTTACTTAAGACTTATTTAGGGTAGAAAATACCTGAACACACCAATAGGACAAGGGCTGCTCTGTTAAGAACAGCTTTTTTTATGTTTTTTCACTAAGTAATTTCCGGAATGCATACATTTCATCACGATATCTGGCTGCTTCAATAAAATCAAGTTTTTTGGCAGCATTTTCCATTTTTATCTTAGAATTTTCAATGGCCTTAAGGATTGCTTCATGATTCATATAGTGGACAACAGGATCAGCAGCAATATCGGGTTTCTCAGGTTCTAAATATGCATTCTTTTGTCCGGTAATGTTTCTGACCTCTCGCAGGATGTTAGAGGATGCTTTAATAATTTGTTTGGGTGTTATTCCATGTTCTTCGTTGTATAAAAGTTGTTTTTCACGTCGGCGGTTTGTTTCATCGATCGTATGTTGCATAGAATTGGTAACTTTGTCAGCATACATAATTACTTTACCATGTATATGTCTTGCAGCTCTTCCTGCTGTTTGAGTCAGAGAACGTTCCGATCTCAGGAAACCCTCCTTATCAGCATCCAGTATTGCTACTAAAGACACCTCAGGGAGATCCAAACCTTCGCGTAACAGATTTACACCGATCAAAACATCAAACTTTCCATCCCGAAGTCCTTCCATGATCTCAATTCTATCCAATGTATCAATATCCGAATGAATATATCTGCATTTTACATCAAATCGCAAAAGATAATTTGTGAGTTCTTCGGCCATTCTTTTTGTTAGCGTAGTAACAAGAACTCGTTCACTGGAATTTGTACGAATAGTTATTTCATTGAGTAAATTATTGATCTGATCTGTAGAGGGTTTTACCTCAATTACAGGGTCCAGTAAACCAGTAGGTCTTATAAGTTGTTCAACAACAATGCCTTCTGATTTTTCAAGCTCATAATCAGCCGGGGTAGCACTGACATAAATTGTCTGACCGACGAGATTCTCAAATTCATCAAATTTCAATGGACGATTATCGATAGCAGCAGGCAGTCTGAATCCATGATCCACAAGAGTTTGTTTTCTGCTGTGATCTCCTCCATACATAGCACGTATTTGAGGAAGACTAACATGACTTTCATCGAGGATCGTAATAAAATCTTTTGGAAAATAATCTATTAAACAGAATGGCCGTGTACCTGGAGGCCTGCCGTCGAAGTATCGCGAATAATTTTCAATGCCAGGACAATGCCCTAATTCAAGGATCATCTCAAGGTCGAAGTTAACTCTTTCATTAAGGCGTTTAGCCTCCAGGGATTTTCCAATCTCCTTGAAGAATTCTACTTGTTTGACCAGGTCTTCCCGTATGTCTTCAATCGCATTTTGCATTCTGTATTTTGTAGTTACAAAAATATTGGCAGGGAAAATTGTTGCTTCATCCAGTTCTTCAATAATATTTCCACTAGCCGGATCAAATAACTCGATTTCTTCAATTTCATCACCCCAGAAGTTGATCCGGTAAGCAGTATCATTATATGCCAGAAAAATGTCCACAGTATCACCATTCACTCTGAATTTGCCACGTTCAAAATCAATCTCATTTCTTGAGTATAATCCGTCAACTAAATTTCTAAGAAATACATTCCTTCCGATTTTCTGACCACGTTTAACAACCACCGTATTGCTATAGAAGTCATCCGGATTGCCAATTCCATATAAGCACGACACAGAAGAAACGACAATAACATCTCTTCTTCCTGAAAGTAAGGATGATGTGGTACTGAGACGCAATTTTTCAATTTCATCATTTATTGAAAGATCCTTTTCAATATAGGTATCTGTAACAGGAATATAGGCTTCAGGTTGATAATAGTCATAATAGGAAACGAAATACTCGACGGCGTTATCAGGAAAGAATTGTTTGAATTCACCAAATAACTGTGCAGCCAGTGTTTTATTATGACTCATAACCAGCACAGGTTTGTTAACTTGTTCTATTACATTTGCGATCGTGAAAGTTTTTCCTGAACCAGTTACTCCAAGGAGAGTCTGGTTTGGTATTTTATTATTAAGTCCATACACCAATTGGCGAATAGCTTCAGGTTGATCCCCTGTCGGCTTATAATTTGAAGTTAATTTAAAGTTCATTTTAAGGAAAAACTGTAAAAAATGCTAAACTATTTTTGTTTACTAAAAGGAAATGAATTAATTTATATCGAAATCTAATAAAAATTACAAAAAACTCTTCCGGATTTGACATCGAATATTTTGTAAATTACGGAAAGGAAGGATTTATTCAATGAAAGAACAAAGCAAGAACACTTTACGACATTTAGCGGAGTTAATTTCCCAGAACAAAAGTCTTGAGGAGGAAAATTTCAAGTTGCAACAACAACTTGAAACAATAACACTTGAAATTGAAAGATACAGAAATCTGGTATCCAAGTATAAACTCGAAAAGAAGGAACAGGCGACAAGGAAGGAGAAGGATTCAAATATTCTGAAGTATAAACTCGCCACTGTTCTTTTTGCTGATGCACAGGGTTTCAGCATGATCTCGGAAGAAATGGATTCATCACAACTGGTGGATAATCTGGATGAAATTTTCCTTGATCTGGGTAATATTGTTAACAAGTATGAAATTAAAAATCTGAAAAGTCTGGGAGATAGCCTGCTATGTGTTGGTGGTATTCCGCAAAAAAACATTACAAATCCAATACAGGTTGTGCTGGCAGCTGTTGAAATGCAATATTATCTTAATATAATTCAAAAGACATATAAGAATGACCGAATATGGAACCTGCGCATTGGCATTCATACAGGTCCGGTAATCGCACATATAAGTGGAAGACGCAAAATAAATTACGATATTAAAGGGGATTCGGTAAACCTTGCTACACGGATTCGTTCTT
>CAZWFM010000257.1:0-3652 GCA_964633185.1 uncultured Bacteroidales bacterium
TTCATATTAAAGCCAATGCCAGGGATCAGGAAGATGCTATGATTACCGACGGTATTCATGAATCCTTAATAAGCGAAGAGTTATTTACTAAAGTTCAGAATATATTATCGGGAAGAGCCAAAAAACAAAGCCATCCGAAAATACACAAAGCAAATAAGTATTTTCCACTCAGGGGATTCTTACTATGTCAGCGATGTGGTAAAACTCTTACTGGTAGTTTTTCTAAGGGTAATGGTGGAAAATATCCTTATTATCACTGTTCAAAAGGGTGCAAAGAACGAATTAAAGCTGAGCATATTGAGGTGAGTTTTAAAAAACTATTATATCAGTTTAAGTTTAATGAAGGAGCAAAAGAGATTTTCAAAAGAATCCTTATGGATAAAATTAATCTCTCAGATTTAAGTAAATCCAAGAAATTAGAGAAAATAGATAGTGAAATAGAAAGAAATATCTTACGCCTCGAACGTATTAAGGATATGTATGTTGATGGGGAAGTATCCAAAGAAGAATACCATCAATTGAAGCAAAAATACGAAACAAAAACTCATAAGTTGAAATTTGAAAAAGCCGAATTAAAAAACTTCAATAAGGATATAATTAAACAGTTGGAATTTTGCATGGAAATGTTAGTGACTCTTCCTGAATTTTATGAAAAATCAACAGTTGAAGGGAAACAGCAGATTATTGGTTCGATTTTTCCAGGAAATCTAATTTTTAAGGATGAAACAGTTCGAACCACAAAGATCAATGAGGCGGTATCTTTAATCACCAGTATTGACAGGCCACACAGAAGTCACGAAAAAGAAAGACCCGGCTTAAATTCCGGGTTGTCCCATAAGGTGACCCCGGTGGGGCTCGAACCCACGACCCGCAGATTAAGAGTCTGCTGCTCTGCCAGCTGAGCTACGAGGCCGCTGCAAAAATAGAAAAATCATTTTAACAGACATGATTTGTGATTACATAAAAAATCCAGGGCTCGATTTGTCCTGGATTCCAATGGTATTGCTATTCTTTTTTGCCTTGTCTTGTCTTGTTCATTACCGAGGTTGCTGTTGCTATTATTCCTGAAATATCAGCAAGATCAGAAGGAATGATCATGGTATTATTTTCCTTTGCAAGTTTGCCAAACTCTGTTAGATATTGCTCTGCAATTCTCAGATTTACGGCATCAATACCGTTCTTATCTCCGATCGAGTTTGCAATTTGACGAATCCCGTTTGCTGTGGCAGTGGCAACAAGTTCAATTTCAGCTGCTTTTCCATTAGCTTCGTTTATCTTCCTTTGTTTCTCTCCTTCAGATCGCTTGATCAATTCCTGCTTATCACCCTCGGCAACATTGATCTTGGCTTGTTTTTGCCCTTCAGATTCTGCAATCATAGCACGTTTTTCACGCTCAGCCCGCATCTGTTTTTCCATGGCATCTTTGATGCTCTGTGGTGGAGTAATATTCTTCACTTCATATCTTGCCACTTTAACACCCCATGGATCACTTGCTTTATCAACAGCCTCTACAATTGAAGTATTGATCGTATCCCGTTCCTCAAAAGTCTTATCAAGCTCTAACTTACCTATAACGCTTCTCATGGTTGTTTGCGCTATCTGGATTGAAGCAAACCTGTAATCATCAATGCCATACGATGCCTTGCTTGGATCAATGACCTGAAGATATAGTATGCCATCCACTTCAACCGCAATATTATCCTTTGTTATACAGATTTGAGAAGCCACATCAATAGCCTGTTCTTTCAGGGTATGCTTATATCTGACTTTATCAATAAAAGGTATTAAAACATTAAACCCTGCCTGAAGGGTAGACCTGTACTTACCAAGACGTTCAACAATGAATGCTGAACGTTGTGGGACAATCTTGATGGTTGATACAAATAGTATTAATATAAGGATTACCAGTCCAATAACAATTACGGCTGATGAATTCATAATATTCAGTTTTTAAGGTTCGTTATATTGATGTTACCTTAAGGGTAATGCTCTCCTTATCAACGATTTTAACGCGATTTCCTTTCTTGATTTCAATATCCGATACAGCACTCCATTGTGTTCCTTTAAAACTCACCTTTCCCGGAACTCCTGGTGATAAATCACTTTCTGCTAAAGCAATTTTATTTATAAACTCTTCTTCAAGACTTCCCTGGCTCAACTTATCCTCTTTGAAAAATTTTTCTTTAAGGAATCTTCTCAGAAGCAATAATCCCAGAACGGATGTAATCCCAAAAATCAATAACTGAGCAGTAATACTCATATCAAAGAATACCAGTAATAAGGCAACAATCCATGCGCCTATCCCGAAAAAAATCAGAAACAATCCCGGGATCACCAGTTCAAGCAGCATTAAGACAAGTCCGATAAGAAACCATATTACCGGAGGTGTAAGTAATTCCTGAAGCGACATATTTTCTTTTTTATATTGATTTGACCTGTTTAAATATAATCATTTTATTGCTGAAATAAGCTGACAGGTAAGTTCATTCAAGAAATATTTTTGTTTAAAATATATATTCATGAATATGTTATAATATAAGCTTATCCGGTTCACTTTTCCATTTCCAATTCGTATAAATTATACTAGGTTAATCTAAAGCTTTTCATAAAGCGAGTAGAAAATTATGTATTTTTTATTAATTTGGTGAAAATTCAAACACTTTCTATAAAAATGAAAAAGCTACTTGCAGGTTTTTTTATCCTTGCCATCACTTCTTCATGGATTTTATCTCAGGAACAACCTTCAGAAGTTGAAAAGAAAGTATATAAATCTGAAGAGGACAACAGATTGTATGTAAATAAAGATCTCGGTATTTATCTCTGGTTATCGACATCTCCCGACTCAAATGCAGAGAAAATCCGTTTGATGAGCGAATCATCAAAAGAGTATTCAAACCCAATGTTTTTTGATACGGAAGGATACAATACGGTCAGATCACCCTGGAAGGTGGATACAACAACGAAAATCCCTGTTTATCCTCGCGAGGATATCATATTCGAAGTTTACGCTGATGGCCTTCCTCCGGTTAGCAGATCAGTATTCCGGGCCTCTTCTTCCTTAACAATAGCAGGAAAAAATTATTATGGGTCTGATCTTCAGGTTGAAATACATACATCTGATGCAGTATCCGGCATAGAATCATTAAAATACTCTCTGAATGACAAGCCATTTACAGAATACAAAGAAGAACTTACAGGATTCAAAGAAGGCGAAAATACCCTTACTTATTATAGCAGCGACCATGTTGGTAATCATGAAAAGGTTACCAGAAAGGTATTTTTTATCGACAACACACCTCCCGTGACCGATTTTAAAATTGATGGATTGACTAACAAAAAATATGTTTCAGCGAATACGGCAATACAACTCAATAGTGCTGATTCATTATCGGGAGTTAAGGCAATTTACTACCGTATTAATAGCGGAAACCTTAACAGATATTATAAACCGATACATGTTAGTCTTCTTGCATCAGGTGCAGGAACTATCAGTTTTTATGCTGTTGACAATCTTGGAAATAAAGAAACTGAACAGGTAATAGGTGGTAAAGAGAGTTCGTTGCAAACTGAGACTTCATCAACACCTGAACATGTTGTATTTGAGTTTTATGTAGACAGGGACCCTCCTGAAATCAAACTATCCGTTGAGAAT
>CAZWFM010000258.1:0-3644 GCA_964633185.1 uncultured Bacteroidales bacterium
GAAGTCCTTCAAAAAAAATAATTTTCACTGTAAATAATCTTGTTAAACATTTGTGTTTCAATACTATATGACATGATATTTTAGCATTTCAACTTTTCATATCATGGAACCCTTATATTGTATCCATTGCCTTTTATCACTTTGCAGCGAAGTGTTTCGGCACACACGTATGAACTTGAATGCATGAGAGTTTCATCCGATCTTCTCTTTTCTGAATTTTTCCCAGTAATCGGTGATCGTTGATTTTACTTCTTTATGAAGGAGTAATAATCCGATCAGGTTGGGAATGGCCATCAGGGCTATGGTTATTCCTGAAAATGACCATACAATAGTTGTATCTGTAAAAGAAGCAATAAAAAATCCGGCTACATAGATCAAACGATACAGTGTTATATATTTTGTGCTCCATAGATAGGTCACTGCCCTGTCACCATAATACGACCATGATATAGCTGTGGAAAAGGCAAACAACAGCAATCCGATGGAAACAATGTATTTTCCAAAATCACCAAAAATTCCTCTGGTAAACGCAAGAGCAGTCAACGGAGCACTATGTATAAGCGATTTGCCTGTAATATGGAGATCATTTGTCAGCAAATCCGGATTCCCATCTTCACACCATACTGTTCCTGAATATAAGCTATCCCGGGCATTCATTACCAACACATTTTCAGCAATAGATCTGGAATTTAATATTGTCACTTCAGTAAAAATTCTCCCATCGATTACTTCGATTTCTCCCGTATACTTTTTTATCCTTGAATTCCCGTCTGCTCTGAGAAATTCAATAATCAGTTCCTTATCATCCATATTATTTTCATCGTATATTCCTTCCAAAACATAGGTGTCAGCAGGTTGAAACCGATTCTCATGTTTTTCTGTCCATACACCCGATGTGAGTATAGTAAGCCCGGTAAGAGTACATATAATAATGGTGTCTATGAAAGGGCCCAGTATGGCAACCATCCCCTCCGACACAGGTTCATTTGCTCGTGCTGTGGCATGAGCAATGGGAGCAGATCCCTGTCCGGCTTCATTCGAAAACAGTCCTCTGTTCACTCCTCTGTCCATAGCAAATTTTATGGTAGCCCCTAAAAATCCTCCGATGGCTGCAGTCCCTGTAAATACATCCTTAAATATAGAAGCCAGGGAAGGTAAAATGTGCTGGTAGTTCGCGATCAGAACAGATAAAGCGCCAATAAAATAAATAATTGCCATGGAAGGTACCAGCCGGGATGTAACTCTTGCGATCCGTTTTATTCCTCCGATAATTACCAGTGCGAGCAATACGGCCAGTATTCCGCCTGTGATCATATGGTTAATCCCGAACGTGGAAAACATTACATTGGATATACTGTTTATCTGGGGAAGATTCCCGGTTCCGAATGAACAAAATACAGTAGATACGGCAAATATACCTCCCAGCCAATACCCTGTCTTAACCTGTCTTCCATTGCGAAGTCTGATGTTTAATCGGTTTTTCATATAATACATTGGTCCGCCGGCTATTCTTCCATGTTCATCCGTTTCTCTGTATTTATGCGACAGCAGCACTTCAACAAATTTAGTGGTCATCCCCAGGAAAGCTGTTACGAGCATCCAGAACAGGGCTGCCGGACCACCAAGAAAAATTGCCAGGGCTACACCCGCAATATTTCCTGTACCTATAGTACCCGATAATGCTGTTGATAAAGCCTGAAAATGAGAGGTATCGCCTTTGGCTCCTGTTCTGTCATATTTACCCCTTACAACACGGATTGCATGTCTGAAATATCGTATTTGTGGAAATTTCAGATAAAGGGTAAAGATGATGCCCGTGCCGAGCAGTAAAATGACAAAAGCAGGTGATCCTCCGATATATCTGTCTATTACCAAAAGAAAGTCATTGATCTCTTGCATCATAAAAAATTATGTTAGAGAATCAAATATAGCAAAAGCATTATTGAAATTGATTCTATGAAAAAACCTATCATTTATAGTAATCTCATACTTATACCTTACACGTGTCGCACAAGAAAATTTTCTGTATTATTGTGGAATAATACTTTCTGTCCTATGCTGCGTACAATATTATTCCTGATCATTACTCTGATGATTGTCCCACTGATAGCAATATACAGTGATATATCATTTACAGGTTTACAGTGGGAACTTTTGAAATCTTCTGCTATAATTATGCTAGTAATTTCACTTCTATGTTTCCTGGTGAGTGAACTGAGTAAAAACTACAGCCAGGTAGACAAATTGTGGAGCATCACTCCTGTAATTTATGTCTGGTACTTTGCATTTCGGGAAGGATTAAGTATCCGTATGCTTCTCATGGGAATCCTTGTAACTTTCTGGAGTATCAGGTTGAGTTACAATTTTAACCGGCGGGGAGGATACAATATAATACCCTGGCGGGGAGAAGAAGATTACAGATGGGCAGTACTTAGAGAAATGCCTCTCTTAAAAGGCCGTTTTCGCTGGGGAATATTTAATCTGTTTTTCATATCTCTGTACCAGAACACGATTTTATTATTAATCAGTTTACCTGCTCTTTTTGTTATTCAACCAAAAGAATCATCACTGAACCGGATTGATCTTCTTGCTGCTATTTTAATGATTGCTTTTATAATCATTGAAACCATTGCTGATCAACAGCAATATAATTTTCAAAAGGACAAATACAGACGTATTGATTCAAAAGAAAAACTGACTGGAAATTTTGCGAGTGGATTTCTTTCCGGCGGACTATGGAAATTCAGCAGGCACCCAAATTATGCTGCCGAACAAGCCATATGGATAAGTTTCTATCTATTCAGTGTGGCTGCAACAGGTCAGTGGTTTAACTGGTCGCTTGTTGGCGTTATTTTACTGGTATTGCTGTTCTTCGGAAGCTCCTCATTCAGCGAAAAGATCTCTTCTGCGAAATATCCCGAATACCGGTATTATCAAAAACGGATCGGCCGGTTTCTACCCAGACTTTTTTAATGCAATGAACGGCCTCGCAGCAAGCCATAGAAGTATTAAACCAGAAATTCGTTTTTCTTATTTCAAGCAAAGACATTTCTGAATTAAGATCCCTTATCCTTTTTTCTGACGCTCGTTTTCACGATTGAGCTTTACAAATACTCTCCCTGATACAAATAACCGGAATACATGAGTTCATGGTTTTGGTTTTATGGAAATTTGATGCCTGGTTTGCAGAAAAGACAGATGATATATGTATAGGTTGCAAAAGATCCTGGAATTCATGAAAATTAATACGAATGCAACTTCAATCAAAGACATCTTGCATCCTGCAGGAAAGAAGTCGAATTGCCAGTCCATTTCTCATTGAATCTCCATACATTTGCAAATTCATTACAGATAAGTTCACATGGTCAGAACCTCATCTCAAAGCAATAGTATTTTTTTGGCCATTCTGGCCTGCATTTTATGGTCAACAGCATTTGCAGGAATAAAGATCGGGTTGAAATATTCAGATCCATTGCAATTTGCCGGTTTAAGATTCATGATCTCAGGTTTACTCATACTGCCTTTTTGCAAAAACCTGTATTCAGAATTTCATATAGTCTTTAAAAATATCAGAAAGATCCTGAATATTAGTCTTTTTCAAACAGCAATACTCTACACTTTTTTTTATCTTGGATTGAATAAAA
>CAZWFM010000259.1:0-3643 GCA_964633185.1 uncultured Bacteroidales bacterium
CTGAAAAATCGTTCAATAATTCCATCGATGTGAGTTTTCTTGTTTGCACATTTTTTTGTTTTGTTATTAACCATAAACTGATATGATAATCCGTCGGAGACAAATAATTTGTCCATCCGGTTAAGCACAACTCTGTTTGAGATGATGAAAATAGCATATTAACCTGATCTATGATGTTTTCAGGGTGAAAACTATCATCTATTAAAAAGAGGTTTTCACCTTTCCATCCCATTCTTATTGATAATTCTCCTATGGCAATATTTGGCAGTGTATACACAAAAACTGCCGGACTCGGAATAGCATGAATTGTATCTGTAAAAATAGTGTCTGTATCAAGTGTTGAAGATGAACTTGATAAAATAACTGCTGTTTTATTCTTATTGTAGGGTGTTAAATTAATATCCCGTATGATAAATTCATTGGCAAGAAAGGCAAGTTTACATAAGGTATCCATTTTAAAAAATTTTGGATAATTGCATTTTAATTTCCTGTAAAGGTCCTTACCAAATGATTTAAAATCGGTATTGGAAGTATCGGAATACAATTCCCGTCCATCAGAAATTACCCTACTATTTCTTAGGGTAATATTTCTTAGTATGAACAATTCTCTATTCATCCTTTTCAAGCACAATTGCTGCGTTGCAGCCACCAAAACCTGAGGACAGTTTAAGGCAGCGGGAAAGTGTTTTGTTTTGTCTTTGAGTTATTACATTCAATGGAGAAGCAACTCCCATGGTTTCCAGTCCAAGAGATGTGTAGAGCATGTCATTCAACATAGAATGCTTTGTTAATATGGTTTCTATTACTCCTGCAGCACCCAAAGTATGGCCAAAATAACCTTTAAAGCTATTTACAGGTATTTCATTGATTTGTAATCTGTTGATCGCATGACTTTCCATGTCATCGTTATACTGGGTAGCTGTTCCATGTGCTGATATAAAATCAATTTTATTATTGTTTAGCAAGGCATTTTTAGCTGCAAGGTAAAGTCCTTCACCTGTTCGCGATGGTCCGGAAATATGATTGGCATCATTCGCTGAGGAACCACTAACAATTTTTATACTTTCAGGTTTTTTTTCGCTGGTGATAATTACCGTACCGGCCCCTTCCCCCAAAGATAATCCGTCTCTGTTTGCATCGAAAGGTTTACATGGTTTTTCACTCATGGATTTAAATGATTCAAACCCGGCGACAACGAATTCTGTTACAATATCAACACCCGTAACAACAACATCATCAAACTTGCCGCTATCAATATATCGTTTTGCCAAAAGGATGGCAAGTACACCTGAAATGCATGCATTGCATACCACTACGGGCCTCGTAATAAAACCAAAAAGACTGGCTATTTTTTGTGCCGTGTTGTGAAGATAGATTTGATCCGAAGGTTTTACTCCTTGTTTAAGCAATTCGATATTTCCTTTGGTAGTGGAGAGAATAAAAAGGGTCTTAGGGGAACCGGTATGAACAATACAATTTTTTAATGCATCATGCAATGAAAGGATTGCAAGGCTTTCAAATCGGGTGAAAGAAGTATCAGTGAATATGTCCGTTATTTCTTCCTGAATTTTCTTGTTGTTCACCATAGAAATTGGTGCCTTTGTGTAATTCAGGTAAGGATGATGATAATCAATACCGGTAGTTTCTTTCTCAATATTTGAAATAACTTCCTTTGTAGTGTTTCCTAAAGATGTAATTATATTGTCACTTGTAATATAAGCCATATTATGTGTCGAGCAAACCCCATTTTCTTTTCCATTTAACAATAAATTCAGGCAAAATTAAGAGAAGATTTCCTTCCATATCCGTAAAAACCTGAATGGTTTTACCTTCTGCCACTACCTCATTATTTTCTGCCCTGTATATCTTGTATTTTAGAATTACTTTTGCAGCCGGATTATTAACAAATCTTGTTTCAATAATTAATTTTTCACCATACCTCACATAGCTCTTGAAGTCACATTGAACAGATACTACCGGTGTTGCAATATGTTCCCGTATCAGGTCGGTATAGCAAATTCCATGTTTCACTCCAAAATCTTCTCTTCCTATTTCAAAATATTGCAAATAGTTGCCATGCCAGACTATACCCAGCGGATCGAGTTCATTGAATCTTACTTCGATTTCTTTTGTTGATTTAAGTTCAAACTCATTTCCCATAACACAAAAATAACATTCTCAGGAATAGACCAATTACATATTTCATAAAAAATACGCTTACATATATGGATTCATGAGTAATATCAAGAAATACTACTGTCAATTGCTATAATACAGGAAAATCGATTTAGTGTTTGTTTACCAGATAGGAAGGATTATTCGTTAGTACCGGTGCATAACCTTGAAAAAGTGCATTATAAAAAGCAGTGATATTTGGATTATCCTTTTCCAGATCAGTTCTTCCCGGAAAAATGTTGTGTTCTTTATCGGCAATGCTACTAAAATCAACATAATAAGCATTCCTGGATAAAGGTTCATCATACACTGAACCAAGTTGTTTTGCCAGGCGTAGGATCATAGCTCCTTTCAAGGGTAGATCATTTCTGTTTGATACGATGTATATCTTTTTCTGTATGTTCAATTGATTTACCCACTCGGCATGATGTTTCTGTTTCACCGCCGGAGCATTTAGGATAAGGTTATTGAAAAAACCTTCTGAGATGTGATCAGGGTTCTTGTAAAAATCAGGAATGCTTTTACCATTGGTTAATTGAAAGCTATATACAATGAAGATGATAATAAATACTTTTTTCATATTTTCAATTGTGTCTTTTGGATAAGAAACCCGCAAACAGAAAATTTGTTTAACTGTCTGTAAAAAATAAAAAATCCGGATAAGCTATCCGGATTTTTATGTTATGGTAATGAGTATATTTCAAAACAATATCTTAATTGAACTCCCATTCTTTCATTATTTTAAACACTGCACCTGTCCAGTAGTTTCTGACACCAAATCCAGTAGGTTCAACCGACATTTTTTTTGTTAGCATAACCTCTTTTGTAGGTACATGATAGAAGGTTACCCATATATTAGCCCGAATGGCGGTCTTGCTATAGCTTTCAACAATAAAAAGCAAAGCATAACCATCATATTCAGCATCGTATTCGGATACAACTTTCCGGATTATATCTTCATTTAGATTATAATTATTAATTTCTCCGGCACTCAGGAATATCTTTTCCTTATCTAAATTTTCATTTCGTTTTAAGGCAATGCCCAAGTCTGTCTCGACATCTTCAAAACCGAAATATTCACCAACATTGAATTTTTCAGGTTCCTGTATAAGTACCTGGTTCCAGGCTGTGACATATTTACCGGTTAATTCGTCGGGAGAGCCAAAATCGTATTTGCCTTCAAATCGGGCTTCCGTAAAATCTATTCCTAACCATAAAATTGATTCAGACGTTATCAATTCATCTTTTGATTGTCCGCAAACAGCTAATGTCAGGACAGCGAGTAACATAACATTTAATAGTTTTTTCATGGTATTAAAAATTTGGATGATCAATAATAAAAATATTTATTTGACAAGTGATAATTGGCTTTTCTTTATCAAATATTGTGCCTTGCACTACCATTGCATTTTCAAAGTTAGTGATTAATTCTGTTACAGTCCTTATTGAACAGCCTGCTTTTGGACGG